>NZ_JBSGFD010000033.1:0-59087 GCF_053603215.1 Kitasatospora sp. NPDC004240
GGTCACCAGGGCTCCGCCATGGCTCCTTCGTCGGCACCGCCCGGACTCGGCCCTCGACCCGCTCCTTCACCCACCCCCCTATTGCCGGTCGGTCTAAGATCCGTCTGCGAATAAACGCGAGCGTTCATTCCTCGTCAACCGGCCCATCACAAAATCCCGTCGGCGGCCGCGACCATCGTCTGATCAGGCAGGCCGCCCGGGATCACCGGCGATGGGAAGAGGACGAACGGATGAGTGGGACCGTCACATGTATCGGCCGCGCGTCGGCCGGCACCGCCGCCGTCGCGAGGGCGGCGACCGGCGCACCCGCCACCGGAGGCGCCGCACGGGCCGCCTCCGGCCACCCTGCGGCCGCGACCGTCCGGCAGCGGCTGCCCGGCCGGACCCACGTCGGCGGCCGGCTCCACGTCGGGCTCGCCGGACCGGACTCCACCGAGAGCCCCCATGCCGTCCGGCCGGTACCGGAGGACTGCTGAGCCCCCTCGCGTCGTGCCCCGGCTCCGGGCCCTCAATCCTCCTCAACTCACAGCCCTCAGCCCTCAGCCCTCCACGCATCCCCCACGCGCCACCGCCCTCCACCAGCCCCGGCGCGCTGGCCCGGCCGGGGCCGGACGAGCCTCCGGGAGACCCGTCATCGCCACCGAGCCCACACCGCCCACCACACCCGCACCCTCACCCGCCAGCACACCGGACCTGCGCTTCCACCTGCTCGGCCCGCTCACCGCCCGGCTCGGCGACCACCGCCTCGATCTGGGCCGCAGCCAGCAGCAGGCCTTCCTCGCCATGCTGCTCGCCCACCCGGGCCGCCCGCTGACCGCCGCCCGCCTGGCCGAGGGCATCTTCGACGAGGACAACCCGCCCGCCCGGCCCAGGTCCGTTCTGGCCACCCACGCCTACCGGCTGCGTCGGGCGCTGCGCGCTCACCACGCCGACCACCTCCTGGTCACCGTCGACGGCGGCTACCGCCTCGACGTCCCCGCGCAGTCGCTGGACTCCGCCGCCTTCGACCGCCTCGTCGCGCAGGCGGCGGACCTCCGCGCCGCCGCCGACCGGCCGCGGGCCCGTGACCTGCTGACCCGGGCACTGGCCCTGTACGAGGGCGAGCCGCTGGCCGGACTGCCCGGGGGCCACGCCGTCGAGCTGCGCCGCCACCTCACCGAACGCCGGGTGGACGCGCTGGAGGCCAAGCTCGCCCTGGACGTCGACCTGGGGGACAACCCGTCCTGCCTGGTGGAGCTCGACCAGGCCGTGTTCGCCCACCCGTTCCGCGAGCGGTTCCGCGCCCTGCTGATGCTGGAGTACCACCTGGCGGACCGCGCGGCCGAGGCGCGGGCCGTGTACGCCGACGCCCGGCGCGACTACCGCGCCGAGGGGCTGGACTGCCCGGAGCTCGACGCGCTGCGGGCGCGGATCC
Organism: Kitasatospora sp. NPDC004240; assembly: GCF_053603215.1. Taxonomy (NCBI): domain Bacteria; kingdom Bacillati; phylum Actinomycetota; class Actinomycetes; order Kitasatosporales; family Streptomycetaceae; genus Kitasatospora; species Kitasatospora sp. NPDC004240. The sequence goes on from NZ_JBSGFD010000033.1 coordinate 1,415, forward strand.
GGCGCGCCGACCCCACCCTCGGTACGGCGACCCGCCCGGTGGGCCCTTCGGCCGCCGCCCACGACCGGCCGGTTCCCGGCCGGGGGGCGGACTCCGGGCGCCCGCCGGTACCGGAACGACTTCCCGCTCCCCTGGTCGACTTCACCGGCCGGCGCAGCGCCGTCGCGGAGCTGACCGCCGTGCTCACCCGGCCCGACCCGGGCGCCGTGGTCATCGCGGCGGTCAACGGAATCGGGGGCGCCGGGAAGACCAGCCTGGCCGTCCACGTCGCCCATGCCCTGCGCGAGCGGTTCCCCGACGGCCGGCTGCACCTGGACCTGCGCGGCACCCACGCCGACCCGCTCGACCCGGCCGAGGCACTCGGCCTGCTGCTGACCGCCCTCGGCGTCGCGGACCGGGAGATCCCGGCCGACCCGGCCGAGCGCGCCGCGCTCTACCGCACCACCGTGGCCGGCCGCCGCCTGCTGGTGCTGCTCGACAACGCGGCCTCCGCCGAGCAGACCGCCCCGCTGCTGCCCGGCGCCCGGACCTGCGCCGTCCTGGTCACCAGCCGGGTCTGGCTGACCGGCCTCCCGGGCGCCCATCACCTCCACCTCGACGCGATGGAGCCGGCCGAGGCGCTGGACCTGCTCGCCACCGTCGCCGGCCGCGCCCGGACCGGGGCCGAGCCCGGGGCCGCCGCCGCGATCGTCACGGCCTGCGGCCTGCTGCCGCTGGCCGTCCGGGTGGTCGGCTCCCGGCTCGCCGCCGACCCCGCGCAGTCCCTGGCCGGCCTGGCCGCGGGCCTGGCCGACGAGCAGACCCGACTCGCCGAACTCGCCCACCACCACACGGCGGTGGAGCCCGTCCTGGCGCTCTCCTACGCCGGGCTCGACCCCGAACGGGCCCGCGCCCTGCGGCTGCTCGCCCTCCCGGACACGCCCGTGCTGGGCCTCGGCCCGGCCGCGGCACTGCTCGACCGCTCCCCGGAACGCACCCGCTGCCTCCTGGAGACCCTGGCCGACCTGAACCTGCTGCACTCCCCGGCCGCCGACCGGTACGGCCTCCACGACCTGCTACGGGTCTTCGCCCGGCGACGCGGCGCCGAGGAGGACGCTCCGGCGGAGGTCTCGGCCGCGTACGCCCGGCTGCTCGCCCTCTGCCTGGCCACCGCCCGCAACGCCGAGGCGACCGCCCACCACGTCGAGCACGCCCGCCGCAGTCTGATCACGGCGGAGACCGCCGCGCCGGGCCGGACCTTCGACACGGTCGAGGACGCCACCGCCTGGCTGCGCGAACAGACCGATCTCCACCGGGCGGTGGTCCGCCGGGCCTGCCAGGACCCGGCGCTGCCGCTCGCCCAGGCCGCCGACCTGACGGACAAGATGGGCTCGATCCTGTTCGGCCGCGACTACGTGACCACGGTCGGCTGCCTGGCCGCCCGGGTGGCCGAGGCGGCGCCGGCCCGCGGCGAACGGGACGCCGAGGCGCTCGCCCGCTCGGTCCGCGGCAGCATGCTCTGGCACGCCGGCTCCTACGCGGCGGCGGGCGAGGAGCTCCGCCGCTGCCTGCCCCTGTGTGCCGGGGCGGCGCTGCGCCGGCTGCGGGCCAACGTCCTCCAGTTGCTCGGGGCGAACGCACGGGTGCTGGGCGACTTCGGGGCGGCGATCGGTCCGCTGGAGGAGGCGTCGTCGTTGTTCCACCGGCTCGACGACGGGACCGCCGAGGGCCTCGCGCTCGGCGAGCTCGGTTACAACCTCGCGAGGTGCGGCCATCTCTCCCGGGCCCGCGCGGCCGGTGAGCGGTGTGCCGAACTGACCGGTGGTGAGGTGTCCATCTCCTCGTCCGTCGGGAGCTACTACCTGGCCCGGATCCTCCATCTCTGCGGCGACCTCGCGCCGGCCCTGGAGCGGGCGGAGGCCGCCCTGGCCCGGTTCCGTTCGTTCGGCATGCCCGCCTTCCAGGCCGCGACCGGCGGCCTGATCGCCCGGATCCACCTCACGGCGGGGCGGTCTGCGGCCGCCGTCCGGGCCGCGGAGGAGGCACTTCCGCAGGCCCGCCGCGTCGGCGGCGTGCTGGAGGGCACCGTGCTGCGCTCCCTCGGTCAGGCCCTCGCCGACCTGGGCCACCGCAGCCGGGCCCGGGCCTGTCTCGGACAGGCGCTGGAGCACTTCCGGCGGCTGGGCCTCGACGTCGACGCGGCCGAGACCGAGCAGCTGATCGGCTTGCTCATCGAATGTCCATCGCCGTGACCGAGTCTCGTGTCGTGCCCCGGTCAACCGGACCGGGTGAGCAGGAAGGCGATGCACATGTCCGTCAAGGGAATCCGCCGGGTCGTCCTGGGCCTGGCCACCACCGCGCTCGCCGGAGGGATCGCGCTGAGCGGTGCGGGGGCGGCCTCGGCCTCCAGCGGCGGCGGCTGCGGCGGCCCGGGCTGGAAGCAGACCTGCATCAGCGCCGGTGGCGGCCAGGTGTCGGCGAACGTGACCACCAACTTCGCCAGCAACAACTGCACCGAGCAGATCATCATCTGGGACTACACCACCGGCAGCCAGGCGCTCTCCACCTCGTTCCCCTGCCGCTCCGGCCAGTACTCCTACACCTACACCCTCACCAACCCGACCCCGGGCCACAACTACAAGGCCGAGGCCCGCTTCTACTGGCAGCCCGGCAGCGGCTACGACTACCAGCTCAGCCCCGACCTCTGGTACTGAGCCACCGGGCGTGAGGTGACACCGGCCTCGACCCCCACGCGCCCCGGGCCCGCACCGCGTCCCGTCCCCGACACCCACGGGGGCGGGACGCCTCGTGCCATCCGCCCGCCGACGACGGTGCGTCAGGACGGGCGCCGCGGTCGCGCGCCGCGGTGCGGGGGCGTGGCGACCAGCGTGCGGAGTCGTTCGCGGTCGGGTTTCTCGGTCCGTCCCCGTCGGGGGATCGCCGGGAGGCAGTGGATCCGGTCCGGCAGCGCCGCGTGGTCGATCGTGCGGGGCAGTTCGCGGTGCAGGCGGCGCAGGAGTTCCGGTTCCGGGACCGAGCCGTCCGGGCGGACGGCCAGCACCACCGCCTCGTCGGCGGTCAGCGGGTCGGGGACGCCCACGATGACGGCCTCGGCGATGCCCGGAAGAGCGGCTATCGCGGGTTCGTACAGACCGGGGTAGAGGTTGAAGGAGCCGCGGATCAGCATGTCCTTGGTCCGGCCGAGCAGCACGATCCGGCCCTCGGCGTCGATCCGGGCCCGGTCACCGGTGTTGAGTTCACCGATCGCTCCGTCACCGACGTAGCCGATCGCCAGGTGGGGGCCACGGAGCAGGAGTTCGCCCTCCTCGTTGAGGCGCGCCGTGACGCCGGGCAGGGGGTGGCCGGCCAGGTCGCCGTGGGGTGCGTGGTCGAGCTTCTCCTCGGCCCCGGTCACGGCGATCGGCAGCATCTCGGTCGCGCCGTAGATCACGGCGATCCGGGCCGAGGGGAGCGCGGTCCGCAGGCGGCGCAGGATCGGGGGTGGCACGGGGGCGGCGCCGAGCAGCACCGTGCCCAGGGTGTCCGGGAGTTCGCCGGCGGCGAGCAGGCGGGCCAGGGAGGCCGGGGTGCCGAAGGTGTGGGTGGCCCGGCGGCGCCGCAGGTCCCGCAGGAACCGCTTCGGCCGCACCGGGAGCGGCGCCGCCGACCAGGTGGCGCCGGCGGCGAGGAAGGCGAAGGCGATCATCAGCTGCTCGGAGTGCACGACGACCGGGCCCCGGGCGGTGGGCAGGCCGAGGCTTTCACCGAGCAGATCCGCGCCGACGAGCAGCGTGGCCTGGCTGTGGACGACCGCACGGGGGCGGGCCGTGGTGCCGGAGGTGAACACGATCAGGGCCGGACGGTCCGGATCCCCCACGGGCGCGGCCGGGTGCGCGGGTGCGGACGGGGACGCGGACGCGGACGCCGTACGCGCCAGGGTGGCGGCGGAGAGCGCGTCCGGGGGCAGGCCGGGCAGGCGCGGGCCGGTGTGGACCAGGCGCAGGGTCGGGTCGTGGAGCGCGGGCAGGTTCAGGCCGAGGCGGCGCAGCAGTGCGCGTCCGGCCCCGCGGGCGGAGAGCGCGCAGAGCCAGGACTCGGCGGCCAGCCACCGCGGCGCGGCGAGCGATTCGGCGACGAGCCGTCCGCGCGCGGCGTCGAGCTCGGCGCCGGCGCCCGGGTCGGCCACCACCACGGCGGCGCCGACCGTCATGACGGCCAGGCCGAGCACCAGGGCGTCCCGGCCGGGGCGGACCGCGAAGAGCACCGTGTCTCCGGCGTTCATGCCGGCCGCCCGCAGCCCGCTCGCGGTCGCGGCGACCCGCCGGGCGAGCTCGCCGTAGGTGAGCGTGCCGTGCGCGTCGATCAGGGCGACCGCGTCGGGCGTCCGGCGCGCGTGGTCCGCGATCCGCCCGGCCAGTCCGGTGCCCGCGGGATCCGGTGTGCTGCTCATGGGGTGGCCACCTCCGGTCGTACGTGATCCGCGTGCCTCCGGGGGTGCGCGGCCGGCTGTACCCGTCGTCCCCGGACGTGTTCCCGACGCTTCATCGGATGTCGACCACGTCCGGCCGGTACCGGTGATCCGCGTACCAGGCCAGCGTGTTGCGCAGCCCGAAGGCGCGCAGCCGCCGCACCGAACCGTGGACCGTCATGCCCGGGACCTGCCCGTAGGCCGCGGTGAGCCTGCGCACGCGGTTCACCAGGGCGCGGTCCTCGTGCTCCTCCTCGATCGCGGTGCGCGGGAAACCGCCGCTGCGCCGGTAGAGGTCGGCGGTGATGGCCAGGTTGCAGCCGGGGCACATCAGGTACGGGCCGAGGTACCGCGGGTCCCGGTTGCCGGGCCGGAACCTGCCGAACCAGGCCGCCACCGCGACCACCCCGGGCAGCAGCCGGCTCTCCCACAGCTTGAGCCGGAACTCGTCGGTGCGCGGCCTCAGCCGGCCGGTGACCAGTTCCAGCCCGCCGGTCAGTCCGCGGCGTACGGCCGCCGTCCAGCCGGGTACCGGGAGGCAGTCGGCGTCGGTGCGGGCGAGGTACCGGGCGCCGGCCTCGATGGCGAACCGCATCCCGGTGTCCGCCGCCGCGCCGGTGCCCTTGCGTGTCTCGGTGATCAGGTGCAGCGGGAAGCCGGCGGTGACGGCGAACTCCCGGACCACCTCGGCGGTCCGGTCGGTCGAGGCGTTGTCGACCACCACGCACTCGAAGTCCGCGTCGCGCTGCTGCGCCAGCGCGCGCAACGTGGCCGGCAGCGAGGCCTCCTCGTTGTAGGCCGGCACGACCACCCACAGGTCGGTCACTGGTGCTCCTTCTCGACCGGGTTCACGATTGCCTCGACCGGGCTCACAACCGCCTCGACCGGGCTCACAGCTGCGCGAACAGAACGCCGAGCGAGACCCCGCCGGCCAGGCCGATCAATGCCACCCGGCCGCCCGGCCCGCAGCGGCCCTGCTCCAACGCCTGGGCGAGCTGGAACGGCAGCGAGGCCGAGGCGAGGTTGCCGTGCTCGGGCAGGACCGGCACCAGCGGCCCGGCGGTCAGGCCGGTCCCGCGCAGGAAGGCGTCCAGCAGTGGCACGGTCACCTGGTGCACCGCCACCACCGCGAAGTCCGCCCAGGTCAGGCCGTGTTCCGACAGCGCTTGGTGGATCAGCTCGGGGCCGAGCGCCTCGAAGGCCGCCTGCAGCCGCGCGCCGTCCATCCGGAAGTAGCCCGCCTCCGGGTCCCGCGGATGCGCGGTGCCACCGCCGGGCAGGGTGCCGACCTCCCAGGCCGAGGAGTCCGCGGTGAAGGCCCGGTGGAAGATCCCGTCCGGTGCCGCCCCCGCCTCCAGCAGCACGGCCGCGCCGCTGTCGGACAGGGTGTAGCCGGGGAACGACTCGGCGAACTGGATCCGGTCCCGGACCGACCAGCGGATCGCCCTCGACGGCATCTCCCCGGTGCAGACCAGCACCCTGCGGTACTGCCCGCCGGCGATCAGCGCCTCGGCGATCTGGATCCCGTTGAGCATGCTGTTGCAGGCGTTCTTCACGTCGAACACCGGGCAGCGCGCCCCGATCTTCGAGGCCAGGATGTGCGCGGTGGCGGGCTCGACCATGTCCTGCGAGGCACTGGCGAAGATCAGCAGGTCGAGGTCCCGGACGTCATGACCGGCGTCGGCCAGCAGTTTCCGGGCGGCGGCCGCGGCCAGGTCGGAGGCCTGCCAGTCGTCAGGGGCGACGTGCCGCGAGGCGATTCCGGTGACCGCCTCGATCAGCCCGGGGCGCGGCCGGTAGGGGCCGCTGCCGGCGATCCGCTGCTCCACCTCGCGCGAGGTGAGCGACACCTCCGGCAGGTGCACCGCCACCGCGGCGATCACCGCCCGCGTCCCACCGCCTTGCCCGACCAACTGTCCACTTCCCCCGACCCTGCGCCCAGGCCTCCCCCGAGCCGCCCGATCATACGATGATTCCAGGCCAGGGCCCTGCCCACCACGGTACGGTGCCTCGAACGGACAATCGAGGCGGCGGCAGCGGCGGCCGCGGCGACGGGGGCGGGGCGACGATGGGCGCGACGACGGCGGAACGACACGAGAGCAAGCTGCTGTGGGCCAGCCGACCCGCCCTGTGGACCCTGACCAGGATCACCATGGCCCGGCCCTTCGGACCGATCCGGCGGGTGCCCCGACTCGGCTGGGTGGCGGGCGAACCCACCCTGATCCGGGCCGTGCTCAACGACCACGAACACTTCACCCTGCTCGGCGAGGGCGGCGTGGGCCACCTGTGGGAGCAGATCCTCGGGCCGTACGTCACCCGGCTCTTCGACGGCGCCGGGCACGCGGACCTGCGCCGGCGTGCCCGGGACCTCTTCACCGAGCAGAACTCCGCCGCCCTGGTCGAGCGGGCCGCCGGACCGATCTACGCCGATGTCACGGCCCGCCTCGCCGCCGGGGAGCAGGTCGACGTGGCCGCGGCCGCCCGGCTCGTCGTCGGCCGGCTGATGAGCGATCTGCTGGGCCTTCGGCTCCCCTCCGACAGCCCGGACTCCGCGTACCTGGAGACCTTCGCCGCCGGCGAGCGGCTGGCGGCGCTCGCACTCGACACGACCGCCTCGACCGAACTGCCGCCGGAGCGGATCGAGGCGGCCAAGGAGATCGTCAGGTCACTGACCAGCGGTGTCCCGGCGGCCTACGCCGACGCCGGACCCGACACCCTGCTCGGCCGCTGCCGCGAGGCCGGGATCACCCTGGAGGAGGCCAGCGGCCTCGCCTCGCTGCTGCTCGTCGCGGGCACCGAGACCGCCGCCAGCGCCATGGCCCGCACGGTCGCGCTGATCCACGACACCGAGCAGCAGCAACCGCTCCTCGCCGACCCCGGGCTGATCCCCGACGCGGTCCGCGAAGGACTGCGGGTGACCACGCCCGCGCCGGTGATCGGACGGCACGTCAGCGCGGACGTCACCCTCGCCGGCCGCCGCCTGCGCAAGGACGAGCGGATCCTCCTCGTCACCTACGCGGCCGACAACCTGGCCGGCGGCTTCGACCTGGCCCGCCCGTACGACCCGCGCTCGCGCCAGCTCTGGTTCGGCGCCGGCCGACACCTGTGCCTGGGCGCACCCGTCGCGCGCGCCGAGATCGCCCGGATGGTCGAGGCCGTCCGCGCGGCGGGTCGCCCCTACCGGATCGTCTCCCGCGGCTACGCCCGGAAGGTGATGATCCCCTCCTACTCCTCACTCGTCATCGAGCTCGCCTGACGGAACGCCACCCGCCCGCCGGATGAGCGTGCACGACGACGATTCGTCCTTGCCGAACATCCTTTCCTTCCATGGCACCTTGACTACGCTTGCCCGGACAGGGCGGGGATCGAAGAGGGGGTACCACCCATGCCGTACGAGATCGGTGCGAAGGTGAGGCTGACCAGGGATGTGCAGGTCACCGCGGACGGCACGGCGGCCAGGCTCGACGTCCCCGGTCCGCTGTTCCTGGCCCAAGGCTTGACGGGTGTCGTCACGGGCTCGGCCAAGGAAGCCGGCGGCGCTTCCCAGGACATGCTCGCGAGCTTCGAGCAGCAGATCCGCGGCGCCCGGTTCGACAGCTTCACGGCCGGCCTGATGGACGACATCCGTCAGCGGATCATCGCGGCGGGAGCATCCGCCCCGGGAGCCGGCGCCCGGATCGGATACCGGGTGCGCTTCGAGAACGGGTTCGTTCTCGACGGTCTTGAGGAAGGCTGGCTGACCGCGGTCTGAGTACCTGCCACCGTGCCCCCGTCGGCGCGACGGGGGCACGGTGGTCTCTGCAGCCGGTTCTCACCGACCTCGGCCGGGGCCCGGCGAGGAGGGTCAGGCGGTGGGTCGGAGTGTCCAGCGCTGGTTGGCGCCGGAGAGGCAGTCCCAGATACCCAGCCGCGTGCCGTTGGTGGTGACCCAGCCCGGGAGGTCGAGGCACCGGCCGGAGTGGGGGTTGTAGAGGCTGCCGTCGGCTCGGCGGAGCCACTTCTGGCCGCCCTTGAGGTTGTCGCAGTCGGCCAGGACGACGGGGGTGCCGTTGTCCGTTCCCTCGTCCCGGACGGTGGCGCACTTGCCCTGGATGATCAGGGCGTGGTGGTCGGTGTCGAACCTGAACTGCTGGTTGGCACCGTTCCAGCAGTCCCAGACACCGACCTCGGTGCCGGCACCGAGGTTGTCCACGCACTTGCCGCCGTCGAGGGCACTGTGGACGGACAGGGTGGTGCCGCTGATGGCCAGGTTGCTGACCTGGGGGTCGGTGAGTGCGTAGGGGTAGGTGCGTACGTCACTCACGGCACCGCGGAAGTGGTCCTCGACGGGGTGGTAGTTGGTGGTGGCGGCACCGATCGTGAGTGTCCCGCCGCCATCGCTGCGCCAGGGGTGTGGGTTCCTGGTGGCATCGACGGCCCGCCCGTCGACGTAGAGCGTCATGGTCGCGGACTCGGCGTTGTAGGTGCCCACCAGGTGGGTCCACCGGCCGACCTGTGCCTGCGCCTGCGCGGATCCGCCGGCGACGTAGTAGGTGTCGGTGGAGAGCCGGTCCTCATGAGGCGAAACGAAGGCCCACGTTCCGGCGGTCTTCGAGTGCTGGAGGTAGAAGGGACTGCGCTCGTTGCCGTTGATCGAGAGCACGGTGCCGTAGCCGTCGGCGCTGTCGAGCCTCGCCCAGGCGGCGACGCTGTAGCTGCGGGACGTGTCGATGCCGGGGGCCTGTGAGCTCCGGTAGTGGCTCGCGCCGTCGAACGTGGAGGCGTTGTCGGCGACGGAGTTGCGGTCGGCCGTGAAGCCGGGGTTACCGCCCCGGACGAGCGCGTTGCCCAGGCTGCTGTCGGTCACCGGCGTGTTGGGGTCGGGGTGCAGGGTGTTCCGGCGGTCGAGTGTGTACCAGTCGGGGGTGACGCGGATGTCGGCGATCGTCACCGGGCCCACGTCCCAGCCCATGCCCGGCGCGTCGGGGCCTCCGGTACGGTGACCCCACCAGATCTGGATGTCCCCGGTGTCGGCGTGGCGGCCCCAGAGGGCGGGGGCACCGTTGCCGAGCAGGTCGCCGTCGGAGCCGAGGACGGGCCAGGTCTCGACGGGCACGCCGCCGATCCGGGTCCCGCCGGAGATCCCGGTCAGGGTGGGGACGACCAGGGGTGCACCGTTCTCGTCGAGAACCGGGTCCCCGAAGTCCGGGTCGACGACGTTGAGGGTGCCGGTGGTGAAGGTGTACGCGTTCAGCTCACCGGAGGCGGGGTCCGCGGCTGCCGGGCGCAGATTGCGCGCCCACAGTCCGGGGTGGCCCTGGCCGGCCCAGTCGCCCGGGGTGATGAGCTCCATGTCCTTCCACCCGCCGGAGGCGAGGCGGACGGGCCGGCCGAGCTGGTTGGTCGTCGTGGCGGGGAAGAACCACAGGGCGCCGTCGCTCCCGTCTGCGTTGGCCTCCACGGTGATCAGGCCGGTCTTGTTCCTGAATTCGAGCTTGATGTCGAGGTCGGTGCGGGCCGGGTCGCCGAGTGCGGCGATCCGCAGGGTCCGCGACCAGTCGGCGGCGTACCCGTTGCAGTAGGCGGAGTCGTCGGGCGGAGTCACGCAGGCCGGCCTGCCGAGCGGAACCTTGCTGTTGTAGCGCCCCAGGGAGCGGGAGTTGCCGGGGTTGCCGTAGACGTAGAGGTTCGGGTCGTCCTTGACGTGGACGAAGAGGTCGTCCACGTGCTTGCCGCCGGTGAGCGCGCCGCGGTGGCTGTACTGCACGGCGTCGGTCGCCCAGCTCTGCCGGTTCGGGGTGTCTGCGGGAGCGGCGGCGAGCGCGGCGGTCGGGCTCTTCGCGACGGTGTTGCCGGGGATGCTGTACGTACGCAGGTTGCCGGCCTGGTCGGCGGTGAGGATGTCGGCCGCGCCGTCGCCGGTGACGTCTCCGAAGACGGGCTGGGGACCGTCCGGGCTCCAGGGGACGTAGAAGGCGTACTGGGCGACCGGAGAGACGTTCCCGGCGTTGTCCTGGACCTGGATGTGGAGGATGTTGGTGCCCCAGGCGGTGGGGAGGACCGGTAGGGCATCGGCCGGCATCGAGCCACCGCACTGCCAGGAGGCACCCTCGAACTGCGGGTCCAGGCTCCACCGGGCGCAGACGACTCCTGAGGTCTGGCCGCCGGAGGGATTCGGGTCGAGGGGCGTGTAGGGGACGTGGCCCCACTGCCCGGCGCGCAGACCGGTGCTCTGTCCGTTGCCGGAGGGCGGGAACTGGGTGGCGAGCGCTCCGTCCGACAGCTGGTCGTCGAGCGTCAGGACCTTGACGGTCGGAGGGGTCTGGTCCACCCCGAAGTGGCAGGTCGGGGTCGACGCCGACATTCCCACCAGCATGTCGCTGGCCAGGATGCCGTAGCCGTAGACGTGGCCGTCCTTGATGACCCCGGCCGGAACCTGGTAGGCGGCGTTACCGCCGTTGCCGACGGGGCCCGTGTATCCCGATGCGACGTCGGGAACGCCCGGCAGGGTGTAGTCCCAGAGATGGGTCCACGAGTACAGCTGCTGCTGGACGGGGCTGCTGACGGTCGCGTTGAGTGTGACGCCCCCCAGGTCCGACCCGGCGCCCAGCCAGCCCCAGCCGTTGCCGTCACACCCCTGGATGCTCTGGTTCGGCGACACGGTGCGCGGTGCGGGGTACGCGTACGGATTGGTGGGGGTGTTGGGCGCGCGGTCGTACTCGACGACCACGACGGGCCGGTAGTCGAGGCGTTTGAAGGCCAGCTTGTCGCTCTCGTCCCCCTCGACGATGAAGGACAGGCTGGGCGTGCCGCCGGCCCAGGTACGGTAGGGCGCGGTCACGTTGAACTTGACCTCGAGGCCGTTGGGGCAATCGGGATTACCGGATCCGCCCACCCAGGCGGTGTCCCCGACCTGGCCGCCGACCCTCTTCGGGGAGTTGTTCCAGGTCGTGCCGTAGCCGATGGGGCGGTCCGCGACGTACAGGTTGAGCGGGTAGGTCTTCGCGCAGTTGTGATTGGACGACTTGGCCTGCCACACCGACATGACCGCGGAGTTGATGACGGTGCCTTCGAAGCCGCGCGTGTCGATCTGGAAGAAGGACCGTTCGACCCCGGTCTTCACCTGATAGTCCTGCCTACCGACACCGGGCCGGTTGTACGGCTCCTGGGGCGTCACGGTCTTCAGGAAGTTGTTCGTGTCGGGGTAGGCGGACTGGGTCCAGGTCCAGCCGTTGGCGGCGCGGTCGTCGTAGATCCAACCCGGGTCGATGTACCACGGTCCGGCCCCGTTGGCGAGGAGGTCCCGATCGGGGCTGAGCGTGACCCCGTTGGCCCCGGCGGTGGCCGGCATGACCGAAACCCGCGCACTGCCGCCCGGTCCGTCCGCCGTGCTGGCTCCGGGGCCGTCCGGCCCGTCGCCGGATCCGGCCACGGCCTCGCCGGCCGAACCGGTGGTGGCCTGAGCGCTCTTCGACGAGGTCCCGACGGGGGCCGTGGTGGAGCTGTCCCACATCCGCGGTGCGGGGGCGTGCCACCGCGTCGTGCCGTCCTCGGCCGCGGCGATGAGGTTGTAACCGGCGTCCGCCGTGAGGGTCACACCCGTCGTGGTCGTGGGGAAGGTGACCGACCGGAGCGCCGGGTTCGCGGCCGCTGCGGCGTTCTTGACGACGAGGACGGTACTGAGGCCCCCGAACTTGGTCGCGGTGGCCTTGAGGTCGATACCGGGTGCCACCTCCGGGTAGAGCAGGCCGTCGCCGTCCTCGTCCACCTGGCCCCTGGTCAGGGGGAAGGGCGAGTGCAGCGTCAATTGCTTCCCGTCCGGACTGGTCAGGGTCGCGAGCGCGCCGGGACCTCCTGCCGAGAGGCGCACGTCGGCACTGGCGGCCTTCGGATGGAAGCCGCCCCTCGGGTCGACGACCAGGGTGGCGTCGAGCGTGGCCCATGCGCCCTCCTGCCGCACCCGTTGCCGCTCGAGGTGCTGCGTCTTCCGCAGGTGTCCCTGCGGGGTGGCGACGGTCTCGCTGTAGTCGTCGGTCAGCGTCTCGACCCGCACCTCCGTCCCGGTGGCCTTCGCCCGGGCGATCGCCTTCTCGGCGGCGGTCTCCGGTGGGCGGATCCTGGCGTGCTGGGCGTCCGCCTCCGCCATCACCTCGGCGAGGCCTCTGGTGCCCGGCTCCGGGTCGGCGTGAGCCGGCAGCGCCGGAAGACCGAGGCACAGGGCCAGCCCCAGGCCGAGCGCGGGAAGGCGTAGGGCCGACGACCGTACTCGGCGCCGGGCGAAGTGTGGTCGGGGGGACGTGGGCACGGCGAGCCTTCCCGATGACGAGTGGGTGCGGACTCGGCCGGGGCCGGCACTGCGCACAGGGCGAATCAGAACCTTTCGCGCGGAATGACGATCCGTCAATGACGGCCTTACCCGGTTGAACTGATTTGCCATCAGTTCCCATGATTCGTGCACGTGGTGATTCAGATCACCAGTACTAGATCTCCGCCGATTCCTCGACATCGAATGTAAACGACCCATAAGGTCAGCTCGCCTTGATCAACGAGCCGGGTCTCGAACACGGCCACCAACGGAGGGCGACGGTGTTCTCTCAGCGTGCTCGCGAGGCCCGTCCACGGGCTGACTACCGACGACGCCCACGAACCGCCATGCTCAGCACCCTGGCGGTCATCGCCTCCCTGGTGGTGCCCGCAGGGGGTGTGGCGTTCGCGGCCGCCCCGGACTACGAGAGGGTCTGGTCACCACCGAACACGCCGTTACCCGGCACCGCCTCCGTCGAGGGGAGGAACGCACCCCGTTCGCAGACGGCCGAGGTCAGGACCGGGACGAAGGACTGGACTCCGGACAAGAACCCGAAGGCGGTGCCCACCGGTACCGCGACGGTCCAGTTGCCGAAGCCCTCGTCTCCCGGAACGCCCTCCATGCCCTCCGACGGCCGTGGCAAGGCGGTCACGGAGCCGCAGGCAGCCACGTCGAAGGCGGGTGATCTCCCCGTCTGGCTCTCGTCCACCACCGGCACGGGCGACGCCCCCGCGGCGTCCCAGGCGGCTGGCGACGTGCCCGGCAACGGCCCGAAGGTCAACGTCACGGTCGCGGATTCCGCCGCGACCAGGGCGGTCGGGGTCAGCGGAGCACTCGTCTCGCTCTCCCTCGTCGACCGACGGGCCGGCGCCCGGACACGGGTCAGCATCGATCCCACCGCACTCGCCCCCGGGTACGGAGGTGACTGGGCCACCCGCGCGAAGCTCGTCGCACTTCCCGTCTGCTCCCTGACCAGCCCGGGCGCCGAAGAGTGCCGGACCCGTACGCCCGTCCCCTCGCACTACGACGTGCAGTCGAAGCGGCTGGTCGCCGATGTCGACCTGCCCTCGGCGGAGGCCCGTACGTCACGTCCGGCGAAGAACCTCGACGCACCCTCGGCAGGCGGGCCCGCTTCGGCTCCGTCGATCGTCCTCGCACTGGAGGGATCGGCCGGCGGCGGCGCCGGAACGTACAGCGCCACCAGTCTGGCGCCCAGCCAGGCCTGGGCCGCGGGCGGGGCGTCCGGTGCCTTCACCTACAACTACCCGGTCCAGATGCCACCGAGCCTCGGTGGCGCGGTGCCCCAGGTCGGCCTCTCCTACGATTCGTCGTCCGTCGACGGCAGGACATCGGCGACCAACTCGCAGGCATCCTGGATCGGTGATGGCTGGGACCTGGGTTCCGGCTTCGTGGAACGCTCCTACCAGCCCTGCGCGAAGGCGGGGATCGCCGAATCCGGCGACCAGTGCTGGGCCGACGCCAACCTCACCCTGTCGCTCGCGGGCCACTCCGGCCAGCTCGTCCCGCAGGACGGCTCGTGCGACACCACCGACCCGCGCGACGAACTGTCCAAGTGCACCTGGCGGTTGCAGTCGGACGACGGCACCAGGGTCCAGTTCCTCACCGGCGCCACCAACGGCACCTGGAACGGCTCCTACCTCAAGGTCACCGACACCGGCGGCACGGTCTACTACTTCGGCCTCAACCACCTCCCCTCGGCCCAGGGTGCCCCGACCGCGACGGGCCCCGAGACCCGGTCCGCGTGGACCGTCCCGGTCTTCTCCCCCAAACCGGGCGACCCGTGCCACGACCCCGCCAAGGGCACGGCCTCCTGGTGCCAGACCGCCTGGCGCTGGAACCTCGACCACATCGTCGACGCCCACGGCAACCTGACCACGTACACCTACGCCCCCGAGACCAACCACTACGCACGCGGTGCGGGACAGAACCACAACGGCGGGACGAACACCGCGTACACCCGCGCGGGTGTCCTCCAGAGCATCGGCTACGGCCAGCGCCTGTCCGACCAGTTGAACGCCAACGGCGCCCACCAGCCGGCCGTCCAGGTCGCGTTCGAGACCGGCGAGCGGTGCGTCGCCGGAGCGGACGCCTGCCGGCCCGACCAGCGGACGCCGGCGAACGCCACCAACTGGCCCGACGTTCCGCTGGACCAGCAGTGCTCCGCCACCGGCCCCTGCGCCAACCCCGGTCCGACCTTCTGGACCACCTGGTGGCTCAACAAGGTCACCACCAAGGTCCGCGTCAACGGCGAGTACCGGCCGGTCGACACCTACCAGCTGACGCACACCTTCAAGAACGTCCACAACCTGAGCGAGGAAACCCGCGTCCCCTGGCTCTCCTCGATCCAGCGCAAGGGCGAGGCCAACCTCAACGGCCAGAGCGCGGTCACGCTTCCCGAGGTCACCTTCGCCGACACCCTGCTGCGCAACCGCGTCGACGGTCTGTCCCCGGCCAGGCCGGACTTCTTCCGCCCACGGATCGAGTTCATCTCCACGGAGACCGGCGGGACGATCGGCGTCACCTACATCAAGCAGTCCTGCTCCCGCGACAACCACGTGCTGCCCGCGTCGCCCGACAACAACACCCTGGCGTGCTTCAACGTCAAGTGGTACCCGCCGAATTCGAGGCCCGACGACGCGCCGGTCGACGACTGGTTCCTTCGCTACCCCGTCCAGAGCGTCACGGTCGACCCGCGCTCCGACCTCGTCCGCGGCTCCCTCGTCCAAACCACCAGCTACGCCTACGGTCCCGCCGCGTGGCACCGCAACGACGCCTCCGGCATCGACGACGCCGTTCGCACCTGGGACCAGTTCCGCGGGTTCGCCTCCGTCACGGCCCTGACCGGATCGGCGGAGGACGGTCCGCAGGGCAAGACCGCCACGTACTACCACCAGGGCATGGACGGCGACCTCGACGCCTCCGGCACGGCTCGCACCCGCACGGTGCAAGGTCCCACGAGTGGTGCCGTCGTCGACCACGACTGGCTCGCCGGACAGGTCGTCGAGTCCGACACCTACCTCGACGGCAGCTCGAACACCCCGATCGCGAGCAGCGTCAACACCAGCAAGGGCCACGTCGACACCGCGACCCACCGCCGCGGCACGCTCCCCCCGCTCGTGGCCCGCTACACCTCGACGACGAGCACCGTCACGGCGAAGGCCAGGAAGGCCGACGGCAGCTGGCGCACCACCGTGGACACCACGACCACCGACCCGGCCAACGCCAACCGCCCGCTGACCGTACTCCAGCAGGCCGACGGCACACCCGACGTGTGCGTGCGTTCCTCCTACGCGACGAATCCGGCGTCACCCATCCTCAACGCGGTGTCCCAGACACTCACCGTCTCCGGTGAGAACGCCTGCACCGCCGAACCGGACGCCAGGAACACCGTGACCGGCGGCCGCACACTCTTCGACGACCAGCCCTACGGCGGCCTCGGAACCACTGGCTCGGCCACCGCAATCCAGGTGCTGGAGAAGTACGACGCCACCGGCGCCGCCCAGTGGACGACCACCGGCACCAGCGCCTACGACGTCTACGGCCGTCCCACCACCGTCACCGATCCCACCACCACCGACCCGTCTCACCCCAACGGCGCCGTCACCACCACCGTCTACGGCTCGGCCCTCCCGGGCGAACTGCCCAACCGGAACACCATCACCGCGCCCGCACCGGCCGGCACTCCCGAGGCCGCGACCGGCTGGACATCCAGCGTCACCCTGGACCCGACCCGGTCCCTGCCGCTCACCACCACGGACGCCAACGGCCGCACGGTCACCCAGACCTACGACGCCCTCGGCCGGCTGACGGCCGTCTGGCAGGCCGGACGCGCCGCCCCCGAACCGGCCGACCACAAGTTCACCTACCGGCTGGTCAAGAACGAAGCGTCGTCCATCACCACGGAGACCCTGCGGGCCAACAAGTCGTACCAGAAGTCGATCCAGATCATGGACGGCCTCGCCCGGGTCGTGCAGACGCAGGCCGACCCCGCCATCTCCGCCTACGCCGGCCGTCTCATCACCGACACCTACTACGACACCCACGGTCGCGCGGCACGCGTCAACAACACGTACTACAACAACCTCAACCCCCCGAGCACGACCCGCTTCGAGCCCGACGACGCCAAGGTCCCGAACCAGACCCGCACGGTCCACGACGGCACCGGACGCACCATCGCCGCCGAATTCCGGGCGTACGGCGTCCTCCAGAGCACCACCACCACGTCGTACCCCGGCGCGGACCGGGTCGACGTCACGCCGCCCCCGGGCGGCCGGGCCACCAGCACCCTCACCGACTCGCGCGGGCGGGTCCTCCAGCTGTGGCAGTACCGGACACCCACCCCGACCGGCAGTCCCGCCGACGCCGACGTCACCTCCTACACCTACTCCCGGCTCGGCAACGAGGCCTCGCACACCGACGCCGCGGGCAACACCTGGACCTACGGCTACGACCAGCGCGGGCGCCGCACCAGCACCGGCGACCCCGACGCCGGCACCAGCACGATCAGCTACGACAGCGCCGGGCGGATCTCCAGGACCACCGACGCACGCGGCCAGAGCATCACCACCACCTACGACCTCCTCGGCCGCAGGACCGGCACCTACAAGGACACCGTCAGCCCGGCCAACCGGCTGACCGGCTACACGTACGACACGGTGGCCAAGGGCAAGCCGGCGTCCTCCACCCGTTACGTCGGCGGCGCGAACGGCGCGGCCTACACCACCGCGGTCACCGCGATGGACACCGCGTACCGGCCCACCAGGACCACCGTCACCGTCCCCGGTGGCGAGGTGGAGCAGTCGAACCCGCTCACCTTCACCTACCAGGCCGTCTACAACCCCATCACGGGTGCTCCCACCAAGCAGGGCCTGCCCGCGGTCGGCGACCTCCTCCCGGAGACGGTCACCTACAACTACGAGGCATACGGCCTCCTCCACGACATCGGCGGACTCGGCGGCATCGCCTACGACGTCCAGTCCGACTACGACGCCTACGGCCGTAACATCCGCTCCACCGTCAACCCGTACGGCACCCAGATCGTCAGCACCAACACCTACGACGAACCCACCAGCCGCCAGCTCGGTCAGTTCGTCGACAAGCAGACCTCGACCACCGGAACCGTCCAGCAGACCGCGTACGCGTACAACCAGGTCGGCCGGCTCACCGCCGTCCGCACCGTCCCGAACAACACCCCGGCCGCGACCGACCTCCAGTGCTTCGGCTACGACCACCTGGGCCGGCTGACCACGGCCTGGACGGACACCGGGCCCCTCGTCCAGGAGACCGACCCGGTCGTCGGCGGCCGAGGCGCCTGCGCCAACGCCACCCCCACCAGCGGCGCCCGGACCCCCGCACGCACCACCGTGGGCGGCTCCGCCCCGTACTGGCAGAGCTACCAGTACGACCCGACCGGCAACCGCACCGGCATGGTCACCCACGACACCGGTGGCGACACCGCCAAGGACATCACCACCACCCAGACCTTCCCGGCCGCCGGGACCCGCAACACCCCCACCAGCGCCCCCGGCACCGGCGGCGGGACCGGCGGCCCCCACGCCCTCCTCACCTCCACCAACCAGGTCGGCGGCAACACCCCGACCACCAGCACCACCCAGTACGACGCGGCCGGCCACACCATCGCCGTCACCGACACCTCCGGCACCACCACGCTCACCTGGAACGGCGAGGACAGGCTCGAATCGCTCACCAGGACGGGCACCGGAGCCACCACCTACCTGTACGACGCCGAGGGCAACCAGCTCGTCCGGCGCAACCCCGGCCGGACGACCATCAACCTCGGCAACGGCGACGAGCTGGTGTTCAACACCGTCACCAAGTCGCTGAGCGGCTCGCGCTACTACTCCATACCCGGCGGCACCACCCTCGTCCGCCAGGGCGGCAACGAACTCACCTACCAGTTCGCCGACCACCACGGCAGCGGCACCCTGGCCGTCAACGCCAGGACCCTCGCCGAGAACCGCCGCCCCAGCGACCCGTTCGGCAACCCCCGCGGCACCCAGCCCTCCGTCTGGGCCGGCGACCACGGCTTCGTCGGCGGGACCAAGGACGACGTCACCGGACTCACCAACCTCGGCGCCCGCCAGTACCAGCCCACCACCGGCCGTTTCCTCAGCCTCGACCCGGTCCTGGACCCCGGCGACCCGCAACAGTGGAACGGCTACGCCTACTCCGAGAACGACCCGGTCAACAAGTCCGACCCGAGCGGACTGCGTTCCGAGGAGTGCGGCACCCTCTACGCCTGCGGCCCCGCCGGCACCATCACCATGGGCAACGCCTCCCAGACGACCGCCAACTACTACGTCCCGGACTCGCTGAGGCCCGTCCAGGGCCCGGGCATCGGCACCGCCGGAACCGGCAGCGGCGGTGGCGGGGGCGGTGACGGCGGTGGCGGAGGGACCCCCACCACCCCGGTGAACACCAGCGCCAAGAAGGCATCCGAGGCGAAGGACAAGGTCCTCAACGTCGGCAAGCAGCTGGCGAAGATCGTCGCCGATGAACTGGGCATCACGGACGCCCTCAACTGCGTCACGACGGGCGACCTCGGGTCATGCGGCGAGACCGCGGTCAACATCGTCACCAGTTTCCTGGGCGGAGGGCCCCTCGCCAAACTCGCCTCGAAGTACCTCTGGCGCCTCGACAAGGCCTACGACCTCGCCAAGACCATCAAGCGGCTCGCCGGCGAGCTCTACGACGGCCTCAAGACCTGGCGCAAGGAGTCCAAGGCCGCCAAGGAGGCCGAACAGGCCGCAGCGGCAGCCTGCCCGCTGCCCGTCGGCATCACCCACAGCTTCCCACCGACGACACCCGTCCTCCTCGCGGACGGCAGCGCCAAACCCATCGGCGAGGTGACGGTCGGCGACCAGGTCCTGGCCACCGACCCCCAGACCAACAGCACCTCGGCCCAGACCGTCGTCAACACCATCACCACCCCCGACGACACCCTCTTCACCGACCTCACCCTCACCGCCGACGCCGCCCCGCGCGCGCCACCCGTCACGCTCACCTCCACCCAGCACCACCCCTTCTGGGACACCACCACCTCCCGCTGGACCGAAGCCGCCGACCTCCAGCCCGGCCACACCCTCCTCGGCCCCGACGGCACCCCCGTCACCGTCCACTCCGCCCGCAACTACGAGCTCCCCCCGACCACGGCCCACGACCTGACGGTCAGCCAGCTCCACACGTACTATGTGCTGGCGGGGGCCACGCCGGTGCTGGTGCACAATTGCCCAGGAACGGCCACGGTACATGCATATGTCGGAGATGAAGGACCGCATTTCAGCATCGAGATCAGAGGCCAGAACGGCGACTATGAGCATGCGCACGCCAACGAAATCAATGGCATCCTGAAGCCTATGCGATTCCAGGGTGTCCCGAACGGGTTGACTCATGTCGGATCCAGAACGTTCGACCTGGAAGATGCCAATGCGGCAATCAGATATGCGCGATCTTCCTACCGTGGCAGTGCTGGACAAGGCGGCTATGACGTCCGACGGAACAGCTGCCTGGTGTACTGTTCCAGGGTTGCCAATGCGGGAGGTAGTAACGTGCCGACTGGTGCCGGCGTCCTGTTGCGATGGGCTCGGGAGAACTTCGGTGGGTAGCGAGCACCAAAAGCGACGTATAAATATGTCAGAACTGAAACTTGCAATGATCGACGTTCTGACGCATGAGCCAAATCTTGGTTTCGCGGCCGATGACCTGGCCATTCGGGCGCTATCGGGCGAGTTGCGTTTTAATTGGTGGTACAGTCAGGCAATTAAGCGTGGCGGTGGAGCTTCGAAGCTCTGGTGTGATCCGGTAGAGCTGATCATAGAATACGCCGAGGCCATGGATCAGCTAGAGGCTGCGTGGGTCGAATGGAAATCAGGCGGTACGCCGAAAGATGAATTCGTCGCGGCCCTTGCGACAGCGGTCCTGAAAGTTGAGGAATGGCTCAGCAGGGCGCCTGACGCTCCGTGGGGGAACGAGCCATAAAGGCTGGAAGCCGAAGGACCGTCCGCGGGACCTATCCGGCAGGAGATTCTGTACGTCATCTGCGATGATATTGGTTTCGACTTGGGCCTGCCGCCAAGTGTGCGACAGGCCCCGCCTCATCGTTTCACGGGAGCAACTGGATTGACCCTGCGCCCGCGATGTCGGCATGCTGACGCTTGGCAGACTGATCAGAAGTTTCGGGAAATCTCGCGGTCGAGTGTCGGAGGTCATGGAATCGGATCTGACGGAGTCCCGCTCGGCGTAGGAGTGCGTTGAAGTGCCGGGCGAGGGGTGGCGGGTTCGATCGGGTGGCCGTCGGGGTGAGCCCCGTGGGGTCAGGTGGAGTCGGCGATGTGGATCGTGTCGATGCTCTGGTCCAGGAAGGTGGCCAGCGCCTGGCCCTCCGCCTTCAGGTCTCGCCCTTCGGACCGGGTGAGGTTGCGCAGGGGGCTGATGGTGAGGCGGCGGTCGCCGGTGGTCCAGGTGGCGGCGACGCGGCCGTCGATGAGGACGGCGCGCTGTCCGGCGACGGAGAGGCCGAGGTGCGGATCGTCGATGATGCGACTGCGGTTCTGGTAGCCGAGGATCGCGTTGTCGAAGGCGGGCAGGAAGCGGACCGGTGCGGGAGTGTCGGGGTGCGGGCGCGGTGCGTCGGGCAGGTCGAGGAGCCGGCGGCCGCTTTCGTCACGGAAGGTGATGAGGTTGTCGCGGAGGGCTTTGACGGCGGCGGGCAGTCCGGCCAGGCCGCTCCAGGCGCGGATGTCTGCGGTGGTGGCGGGGCCGTAGGCGGCGAGGTAGCGCAGGACGAGTCGCTGTCCGACCGGATCGTCCGGATCCGTGGACACAGGGGCGATGGGCCGGTGCAGCCAGGTGGCCAGGGGGAGGTTGCGGACGCCTGCGGTGCTCTTCCACAGTCCTCTGGGGGGCAGTTGGGCCATGGGGATGAGCGCGGCGACGAGGAGTTCGCCCAGCACCCGGCGGGGCGGGGTGGGCCAGCGGTCGCGGAGGGCGTCGACGAGTTCGGCCATGGTGAGTGGTTGCCCGGCGGCGGTCACAGCCCGGCCCGCTGCTCCCAGCTCGTCCAGGTCGATGCCGGCGAGTTCGCTGCGGTAGGTGGACAGGACCCGTTGGCGCAGCATGGCGTCGTGGCGAGCGCGCCAGGCGACCGCGTCGTCGGCGGTGACGAGGTGGACGGTGCGGCGCATGAGATGGGTGCGTACGACCTGCCGGCCGGTGACCAGGTCGTCCAGGTCGACGGGTGCGAACGCGCTGATGCGGGACCACAGGCCGGTGAAGGGTTCCTGAGGGGCCTGAGCCTGCAGTCCGGCCAGGTGGGAGACGGCATCGAGGGGGGTGCGGTCCTCACGCTCGAGGAGGTACTGGCGGGCGAGGGTGGCCCGGTTGAGGTCACGCTGGGTCAGGACGTTCATGGTGTCGGGTCGATGAGGTTGATGCCGTTGACGCAGCCGGCCGGGAACCGGTGCGCGATGCGGGCGCATGCGTCATGATCCGGGTTTCCGTTCGGGCCGGACGTCATGGTGCTCGGGCAGCAGGCGCTGCCTTCGATGCCGGTCCGGCCGAGCTGACGCCTGTGCATGGTCAAGATCTGCTTCCCCTGTGTGCCGACTGCCGTCGACGCGCCGATTGCGCCGATGCCGAGAATGAGCGGGGGGCGGGCAGCCGTTGCGGGGCGCCCGCCCCCGGGGCGGGTCAGCCGTTGTAGGGGGCTGCGACGTCGAGGACCCAGGTCACGCCGAAACGGTCGGTCAGCATGCCGTAGAGCGGAGCCCACGCTGCGGGCTCCAGCGGGCGCAGCACGTTCGAGCCGTCGGCCAGACGGTGCCACAGGGCGCTGATCTCCTCGGCGTCCTCGCCGCGCACGGACACGAAGAACGGGTTGGCGCCCTGCTCGTACGGCATCGCCGAGGGCACGTCGTAGGCCATGACGTGGAAGCCGTTGTCGGCGACGACCTGGCCCCACATCACCCAGTCCGCCTCGCTCTCGTCCTGGACGTTTCCGGCGTCCTTGTAGGTCACCACGACGGTGTGCCCGCCGAAGGCGGACTGGTAGAAGTTCAGCGCCTCGCGGGCCGAGCCGCGGAAGTTCAGATGCGTGGTGGTGGTGACGGACATGGTCTGCTCCTACGTCGTGTACGCCGGATGGGGCGAATGGCAGAGTTCGGGCGGAATGCCCCGATCTGGAATCTGCGATCCAGCATGGCACCCGTACAGGACAGGTTGTGTCCTGTACTTGCTTCATGATGGAGGTATGCAGAAGACGTCCTCGCGGCTCCTTGCCCTGCTCTCCCTGCTCCAGGCGCGACCGGAGTGGGGCGGTGACGATCTGGCCGAGCGGCTGGAGGTGACTGTGCGTACCGTGCGCCGCGACGTCGACCGCCTTCGTGCGCTGGGCTACCCGGTCGCCACCGACAAGGGACCCGGCGGCGGATACCGCCTGCGACCGGGATCACAGCTGCCACCGTTGCTCTTCGACGACGAGCAGGTCATCGCTCTGGCCGTCGCGCTGCAGAGCACCGCTCACCCGGCGATCGCGCAGGACGCCGATCGCGCGCTCGCAACGATCCGGAACGTTCTCCCCCCGCGCCTGCGGCAGCGCATCGACGCACTCCACGTCACCACCGCCCGCCCACCGGAGCCGGAGGCATCACCGACCCCGGCCCTGGATCTGCTCACCACCGTGAGCACCGCGATCCAGCGCCACGAAGAACTGCGCCTGGACTACACCCCGCAGGCCGAGGCCGCACCGCAGCGACGGCGGGTCGAGCCACATCACCTCGTGGCCTGGCGCACCCACTGGTACCTGTTGGCCTGGGACCTCGACCGCGACGACTGGCGGACCTTCCGCACCGACCGCATGACCCCACGCACGCCGACCGGCCCGCGCTTCAGCCCACGCCGGGTACCGGGCGGCGACCTCTCCACGTTCATCACCAGCCGATTCCGCGGCTCCGACGGAACCGACCTCGCCTGGCCCTGCCGAGGCGAGGCCACCCTGGACCTCCCTGCCGCGGAGGTCGTCCCCCACGTCACCGACGGCATCGTGGAACCGCTCGGCCCCACACGGTGCCGCATCATCACCGGATCCTGGTCCTGGACCGCCCTCGCCGCCGGCCTCGGCCGCTTCGACGCCGACCTGCGCGTCATCGGCCCGCCGGCCCTCCGCCAGGCCTGCGCCACACTGGCCCGCCGCTACGCCGACGCCACGGCCGCCGAGCCCGGCCGGCCGGACACACCCCACGGGTGACGGGCCGGAACCTCGCGCTCCTTGAACAGCGTCAGCAGTTCCAGCTCCACCCGCACCTCCCGGCAGTGCCTCGACGCCGAGCGGCCGGCCCCTCCCCCCGTACCACCACAGGGCTTGGCGGACTGCTGGAGGCCGAACCTCCAGATCACCAGGCCCCTCAACCGAGAGGCACCGATGGAGTCCGCCATCCGCGCGATGCTTCGGCTTCGTGTGGCAGTCCACGGGTGGGCGGGCCGAGGCCGGCACGTCCGGTCAGGCTGTCGTCATGGCGGATTCGATGCTGCGGTGCCGGGCGGCGCCGTGCGCGAAATCGGGTACCGCTGACGTGCCCTCACGCAGGTCGTCCAGGAACTGCTGGTAGGCGTGAGCGACCGCGTAGAGCGGCGCGTCGGCTCGGGGGTCCAGTTGCGGGACGTGAACATACGATTCCGGCACCGTCAGGGGAGCGAGTCCGGGGGAGGTTCCGCGACCTCCTTCGAGGGTGACCGGGCTGAGCTGGAGATGGCCGATCGGGGCAGTGAGGACGAGGTCGCCCTCGGTGCCGTTGATCTCCCAGCGGAAGTTGGTGCCCCGGGACATGCCTCCGCGGTAGTGGAAGGTGGCCACCGCGCCGCCCGGCAGCCGCCCCGAGGCCACCACCTGGTCCGCGGCGGTCATGGGCACGGGCTGTCCGCTCTCGGTGTCCACGGCCGACGTGCGCCGCGACACCAGTTGGATCCGCAGCTCCTCGGGCTCTCCCAGGACGGACGCGAGTCCGTCGAGGGCGTGGCTGAAAGGAACGGTCAGCAGTGTCGCGCCGTTGGCGGCGTCGAGCACGTAGTGATCGCCGGGGCCGACGGTGGCGCCCCAGGCACCGCCGGAGCCGACGACCGTAGTGGACAGCACCTCCCCCACGTAGCCGTCGGCCACGAGATCCCGTGCATGAGCCAGGGCCGGATGCGACCGTGCCTGGAGTCCGACGACGGTCGGCACAGCGCGGCTGCGCGCCTGCCGCGCCATGTCCTCGGCCTCCGCGAGCCCGTTGCCCAGCGGCCACTCGCACAGCACGCTCTTGCCGGCGCTCAGCGCCGCCTGCACCAGTTCCCGGTGGTGCGGCACCTTCACCGCCACGACCACGAGGTCCACCTCTTCGCAGGCAGCCAGTTCGGCCGCCGTCCCGAAGGTTCGAGAGACACCGTGCTTCTGTCCGGAGCGCTCCGCCGACTGTTTCGAACTCGTGCTCAAGGCCTTCAGCTCGTAACCCGGAACGGCGCGCAGGGCCGGCAGGTGAGAGCGCTCGGCCCAGCTACCGTGCGCCCCGAGTCCGATGATCCCTACTCCGATCGGCTTCTCGGACCGGACCAGCTCGGTGAGCAGTGACTCAGATGTGTTCATGATTCGCAGCCTGTTCTCTGTCGGATGGGGCACCGGCGTCGCTCACCGTGGCCATGGACCCAGTGAGGCGGTGACCGACCACAGGGCCCCGTCACAGGAGGCAGGGCCATGTGGCGAGCAGGGCGCCGAGGCAGGAGATCCGCGCCCGGTGGGCACGGGATCGGAGTGTGTGGGTCAGCGGGTGATGCCGCAGATGGGCGTGAAGGACACGGCGGTGTTGCAGGTGCCGCGGAACGTCCGGCCCGGTTTCACCGAGCATGCCGACGGAGACCGTGTCGCGGAAGCCGCGAAGTCCGGCCGGCCGTCGGCGGTCAGTTCCGTGCGCTTGCAGACGGATTCGGGCCGCGTTCGCTGTCCAGCAGAGCCATGAGGGGTGCGGCGTAGCGGGTTCCGGCCACCGCATCGGCCGGGATGGCCTCGTCGATCGTGCGGAGGTCTGCGTCGGTCAGGGCGACGTCGGTCGCGGCCAGGGCCTCCGCGACGCGGTGGGGTCGGCGGGTGCCCAGGATGGCCACGATGGTGCCGCGCTCACGGCTCTGGGCGACGACCCAGGCGGTGGCGAGTTGCGCGACGCTGATGCCGCGCGCGTCGGCAAGCGGCCGCAGCCGTTCGACGAGGGTGAGGTTCGCGGCAAGGTTGTCGGGGTGGAAGCGGGGCAGCCAGTGGGCACGTGGGTCACCTCCGGCGGGTTGCCGGTAGGTGCCGGTGAGCAGGCCGTGTGCGAGGACCCCGTAGGCGGTGACGCCGATCCCCAACTCGCGACAGGTGTCCAGGATGCCATCGGCCTCGGGATCACGGCTGAACAGGGAGTATTCGATCTGCACATCGCAGATCGGGTGCACGGCGTGGGCACGGCGGATGGTCTCGGGCCCCACCTCGGAGAGCCCGATGTGCCGCACGTACCCGGCCTGGACCAGCTCGGAGACGGCGCCGATCGTGTCCTCGATCGGGGTGTCGGGGGCGAGGCGGGCGGAGCGGTAGATGTCGACGTGGTCGGTGTCGAGGCGGCGCAGCGAGTAGGCGAGCGCGTTCTTCACGTGGGCGGGACGGCCCTCGATGCCGATGAAGGATCCGTCGGGGCCGCGCAGACCGCCGAACTTGACGCTCAGCAGCGCCCTTTCGCGATCGCCGGCGCGCAGGGCACGGCGGATGAGGTCCTCGTTGTGGCCCATGCCGTAGAAGTCGGCGGTATCGAGGAGGGTGACGCCGGCGTCGAGGGCCGTGCGGATCGTGGCGATGGCGTCGGCCTCGTCGGCGGGGGCGGTGTGGTCGGACATGCCGGCGCAACCCAGTGCGAGAGGGGGGACCTGCGGGCCGCCGGCTCCGAGGGGTCGGGTTTGCACGGTGCCTCCTGCGGGGCGAGAAGGGTGGACGCGGCCGACAAGGGGGCTGCTGAGGGCACAGCCACCTGTTAGCGTTGACATCTCAACACTAAGAAAAGGCACGTTGATATGTCAACACCCAGCGGAGAGGCCGCCGCGCCGGACGGGGCCATGACCGACGCCGCGTGCGAGCCCGTCGATTTCTGGAGCGCCTTCAAGCGCGCCCACGAGGTCGTCCGAGCCCGCGTGATCGCGGACACCGCCGAGGCGGCGGGCCTGTCCGAACCGGACCTGACGATCCTCGCCAACCTCGACAAGGCGGGAGGCAGCCTGCGCCAGAGCGAGCTCGCCGCGTCACTCGGTTGGGACCGCACACGCATCTCCCACCAGCTCACCCGCATGGGCAAGCGTGGACTCGTCACCCGCGAACGCGCCGGCGGTGTCACCGTCACCCTCACCGACTCCGGACGTACGGCCATCACCGCCGTACACCCCGGCCTGGACACCGCGGTACGCCGCCACCTCACCGACAAGCTCTCCGCGCAGGAGATCGAAACACTGATCTCCGTGTTCCGCCGGCTGTAGGCCCCGGAACAGGGCCGGTCCGGCCAAGGGCTCCGTCTCACATCCGCCGGTGACGGAGGGCGACGTCGGCCCGGCAGGTCAGGGCAACGGTCGCGGCGTCCCGGTCCAGCTCGAGGCCGCGTGTGAAGGCGTACGGGCGGGGCAGGTCGACTGCCTGGGCTTCGACGATCCAGGCGGTCAGGAGTTCGGCGTTCTCGTCCACCGGTGCCAGCAGGGCGGCGAAGGAGCGAACGAGGTTGGCGAGGACGTCTGCGCGGTCAGCGCCGCCGCCCCCGGTCCAACGCGGCGAGCAGCCGCACCCACCAGGCGGACGCCCGGCGGCGAGTACGCCAGGTCGGGACGGACGCCGTCCTCGACCGGATCCGCCCGGAGGTCGAGGGCTGGTACGCCGAGCTCGTCCAGACCAACCTCTCGGGCGGACGAGGAGGCCCGCCTGCGCGAGGCGTTCACCGAGGGCCGGTAGCCTCCGTCGCAACCCCTCGCCCGTCACCCGCGCCGATCACATCCGTCCCCCGGATCATCCGGGTCCCCCGCGCGCGCGGGAGGCCGTCCGCTGCCACTTCCTCATCACGACCGTGCTCCGCTGCCGATTTCCGGTCGGTCTCAGGACGGCGCTTTCCTGTAGATGCGGTCGAGGCTGCTGCACATCCTGTCGGAGGAGCCGATCCACATGATCGTGAAGGTGTAGCCGTTGCTCTTCCGGGTCACGGCGTCGGCGCAGTAGTCCGGCCTGATCCCGTCGGGTGCGGCGCCGAAGGCTCTCGGCAGAGAGAACGGCAGCCGCTTGGGCAGCCAGCAGGCCCCGATGTCGGCGATCCCCTTGAGGTCCTTGCGGATGACCGCCACCATGCCGATCGACCAGAGCGTTCCGTCGTGCTGGTACACCGCGACGGTCAGGCCGTCCGTCTCGTAGGCGCACTCCGCGAGGTCGTTGGCCGCGTTCAGCCTACCGACGAACTGGCCGAGCCCGTTGCGGAAGTTCGCGTACTCCGGGTTGCCGCTCCTCGGGACGAAGCCGAGGATCTGGTCGGCGAGCCCGACAAGGGGCACGCACGGGTTCTGATTGATCCTTCTGACCTTGTCCGCCGGCGCGAAGGCAGGGAGCTGGGATCTGGTCAGGGGCTCGGGGGTGGGGCAGGCGATTTTCTTGCTACTGGTGGCGCCGGTGCTACTGCCGGTCCCGGCCGAGGGCTTCGGGTCGGGAGACGCCGCGCTGGGCTGATGGTTCCCGCCGACATGGTCCGACCCGGGGTTCGACTGCGTGCACGACACGCCTGTCAGTGCAAGGACGACCGCCACCGCCACGGCCGCCCACGCCCGCCGCCTCCCCGGGGTTGCCCCCAGCGATCCACGTGTCCCGCGTGCGGGGAACGACTGCGGGGCGGGGGGCCTCGGGCTTCCGGAACGCGATGGGGGAGGATCCGGCTCGTTCATGGCAGGACCGTTCTCGAACATGTCGCCGTGGCCGGCGTCGGCCGTGTCGACGGCGGCCCTGTGTGCTCGCATCGTGTTGTCTCCTTGGGTGCCGAGGGGGGGTGTCCGGTCAAGGTGGGTGCGATCCCGAGCCTCTCCGGGCGTGTGCCGACAACAGTGGCCTGCGCAGGACGCCCGGGACATCAGTGCTGCCACTGAACCGCGGTACGGAGCCGCCGCCGGTCCTTGCAGAGCGCGTCTGCGGGATACTGCCAGGATGCGAAGCGAATTCGTGGGTAGGGAAGCCGAGTTGGCGATACTTGCCCAGCGCGTCGAGGAGACTGCGCGGGGCTCCGGATCCATGGTGTTGCTCGCGGGCCCGGCGGGCGTCGGCAAGAGCACGCTCGCGGTCGAGGCGTTGCGCCGCCACGCCGACCCCGAGCGTGTCGCCGTCGTACGGGGCCACTGCCCCAAGGACGCGGTGGCACCGCCGCTGTGGCCCTGGCAGCGCGCGTTGTTCCTTGCCGGAGTCGTCCCCGGAGTCTCGGGACACCGGACGGCCGAGCCGGCGGGGGCGTTGACCGCGGTGGGGCGGCATACGTGGAGTGCGGCCAAGCCGGCCGACGCAGCGGCGGCGCGATTCCTGGAGCTGGCCCGGATGAGTGAGGCGTTGGTCGCGGCAGCCGCCGAACGCACACTCGTCGTTCTGCTGGAGGATCTGCACTGGGCCGACACCGCCAGCCTCGACCTGCTGCGGCACCTGGCCGGCGAGGTCGCCGACTGCGGGCTGTTCGTCCTCGGCACGTTCCGGGAACCGGCGCCCGAGGAAGCCGCCGGCGCGCTCGCGGACCTGGGCCGCTACGGTGCCGCCACACTGCGCCTGGCGCCCTTCACTCGGGAGGAGGTCGCCCGGTGCGTCGGTGAGGCAGACGCGGCGGAGTCGTACCGGCGCACGGGTGGGCTGCCCCTGCTGGTCACCGCACTGCGCTCGCACGGAGGCAGCCTCGGCACCGTCGTCAGCGGTCTGCTGACCGGGCTCGGCACCGAGCAGCGCGACGTCGTACGGGCCGCGGCAGTGCTCGGCGAGCACCTGGACACCGATCAGCTCGCCGCGGTTCTGCCGGAGTTGGGCGAATCCACCGTCGCCCGGGCGCTGGAAGCCGCCTGGCATGCCGGGCTCCTCACCGCGGCGGAGCACTCCGGGGCTGGACGCACGTATCGCTTCACCCACGATCTCGTACGGGACGAGGTGCTCGGCAGGATCGACCCGGTCACCTGCCGTGCGCTGCACCGGGCCGCCGCACAGGCGCTGGAGCAGGCCGGCGACCCCGCCGACGCAACTCGTACTGCGGCCCACTGGCGGTGCTCCGGCCCGGATCCCGCCCACCGTGCCGCCGCCGCTCGGTGGTACCGAACGGCTGCGGACCTGGCTCGTGAGCGGCACGCCTATGCGGACGCCGCCCGGCACCTGGCGGACGCCGCCGCCGTCCTCGACGAGGCAGACCCGGAGCGTGTGCCGGCACTCGTCGACCTGGCCCGCGCCGAGTACCTCGCCGGGCGCTACGACGCCAGTCTGCGCCACTGCGACGAGGCCTCGGACGCAGCGAGGGCGAGCGGCCGGCCGACCCTGCTCGCCGAGGCCGCCCTGGTGTTGCAGGGAGTCACGTTCCCCCGCGCCTCACAGGTCATCGCCCGGCTGTGCAGGGCGGCACTGGCCGTCGAGGACCTGCCGGACGCGATGCGCGCGCGGCTACTCGCGCAGCTCGCCACCGTCTCGGCCGATCTCGGCTCGCCCGAGGAGGCGACCGGACTTGCCCGCACCGCACTCGATCTGGCCGGGCGCATCGGCGACCTCCGGGCCGAACTGGACGCCGTCCGGGCGGTGGAGATGACCTTGACCCTTCCCGTCGACACCGCTGAACGTCTGCGCCTGGGAGAGTTGGCCGTCACCCGCGCGGAGCGACTCGGCGACCCGCTCACCGCCGTTCTCGGCCACCAGTGGCGGGTCCAGTCCGGCTACCTGCTCGGACGGCTGGACGTGGTGGACGATGCGATCCGCGGCATCGAAGCACTCGCGGCCCGCTCCCCGAGACCACTGCTCCGCTGGCACCTGCTGCGCGTCGCTGCGGCCCGGGCGGCGCAGGAAGGACGGTTCGCCGACGCCCGCCGCCACGACGAGGACGCCACCGAACTCGCCCTGGCCGGCGGGGACCAGTACGCAATCGCGCTGAGCCACGTACTGCGCCAGCAACTGGCCCTGGTGCGCGGCGACGCCGCGGAACTGGGCGAGGAGATGTGGCGCGACCTCGACCGTGCGCCGAAGAACCCGCTGCTCCTGTCCCTGCGGGCACGAGCGCTGTTCCTCACCGGGCAGATGGACGAGGCGCAGGACGCCTACCATCGGCTGCGCCCGCTGCTCCCGATCTCGATGACGAACACGCCGTGGCCCGCACTGCTGCTGAACCTGGTCGACCTGATCGAGCTGGCGGGCGACGCCGGGGCCGCACAACTGGTGTACGACCAGCTCACGTTGTTCCGGCCGTACCCGGGAGCCCTCGGCACTTCCACGGCGTACTTCGCCGGCACGGTCAGCCGCGACCTCGGCCGTCTCGCCCTGGCCGCGGGCCAGCCGGAACAGGCCGAGGAACTGTTCCGCGAGGCGCTGATCCGCAACCGGGCCCTCGGTGCGCGGCCCTATGCGGCGCTGACCTGCCTGGACCTCGCAGCCGTCGAACGCAACAAGGGCGACCTCTCGGCTGCGGCGGCCCTCGCCCGGGAGGCGCTGGCTACGGCGGACCGGCTCGGCATGCCCGGCCCGTCCGCCGCCGCGGTACGCCTCATCGGCGAAGTCACCACCCGGCGGGACGACTCCGACCCGCTCACCCCGCGCGAACGCCAGATCGCCCGGCTCGTGGCCGAGGCCTGCACCAACCGGCAGATCGCTGACGTCCTGTTCATCTCCGAACGCACAGTAGAGAGCCACGTCCGCAACATCCTCGCCAAGCTCGGCTTCGCCAGCCGGACCGAAGTGGCCGTGCGCTGGGCCGACCGCTGATTCCCGACCGGGTACGCCCCGAACCGTTCGATCGGGACGCGTGAGCGTCCCGGCGGGCACCGGCACACGCGGCGCAGTGCGCCCTGTGCTGGGCGCGGGACGCGGAGGTGCTGCCATCGCCTGTGCTGTCTACATGCGGCCATAGCGGCGAAGAACGTTGGCAGGCCCACGCTCCGCCTACTCGGCGGACCGCTTTCGATGGATGGCGATCAGGTCCCGATACCAGGCGTACGAAGCCTTCGGGGTCCGGCGCTGTGTCTCGAAGTCGACGTGGACTAGACCAAAGCGCTGACCAAACCCCTCCGCCCACTCATAATTATCGATCAGTGACCACGTGTAGTAGCCGCGGATGTCGACGCCCTCGGCAACGGCTGCGGCGAGGGCGTCGAGGTGGCCGGCCAGGTAGTCGATGCGGGGCTGGTCGGGGACATCGCCTTCGGGTGTCACCTCGTCGGCCACCGAGCAGCCGTTCTCGGTGATGGTGATGGGCGGGAGGGCGGCGCCGTAGCGGTCCCGGAGGCCGGTGAGGAGCTCGCGCAGGCCGTCGGGGACGACGGGCCAGCCGAAGGCGGTGTGGGGGACCTCGGGGATGTCGACGAAAGTGAAGGGGAGCGGGCCGGGGCCGGCGGGGGCGGCGACGCGGGTGGGGTTGTAGTAGTTGACGCCGAGGCCGTCGAGGCGGGGGCCGGCGATCAGGTCGAGGTCGCCGTCCTGGACGCTGCCGCCGAGGTCGGGGCCGACGCCGAAGGCGGTGAGGTCGGGGTAGCGGCCGAGCAGCACGGGGTCGGTGAAGAGGCGGTTGTGGAGGGCGTCGTAGGCCTCGGCGGCGGCCACGTCCCCGGGGTCGGAGGAGGCCGGCTGCACGGGGGTGAGGTTGTTGGTGAGCAGCACCTCCAGGCCGCGCTCACGCAGCAGGGACGCGGCGAGGCCGTGGCCGAGGAGCTGGTGGTGGGCGGCGGGCAGGGCGTCGAGCATGAGGGTGCGGCCGGGGGCGTGGATGCCGAGGGCGTAGCCGTACACCATGTGGACGAAGGGCTCGTTGAGGGTGATCCAGGCGGGCACGCGGTCGCCGAGGCGGTCGGCGACGAGGGCGGTGTACTCGGCGAAGCGGTACGCGGTGTCGCGGTTCAGCCAGCCGCCCTCGTCCTCCAGGGCCTGCGGGAGGTCCCAGTGGTACAGGGTGGGCAGCGGGGTGATGCCGGCGCCGAGCAGGGCGTCCACGAGGCGGTCGTAGAAGGCGAGGCCGGCGGGGTTGACCTTTCCGGCGCCGGTGGGCTGGAGCCGAGGCCAGGCGACGGAGAAGCGGTAGCCGTCCAACCCGAGGTCCTTCATCAGGGTGATGTCCTCGGCGAACCGGTGGTAGTGGTCGCAGGCCACCGCTCCGGTGTGGCCGTCCCGTACGGCCCCGGGGCGGGCGGCGAACACGTCCCAGATGGACGGGCCGCGGCCGTCCTCGTCCACCGCGCCCTCGATCTGGTAGGCGGCGGTGGCCGCGCCCCAGCGGAAGCCCGGGGGCAGGTCGAGTCGGTCCGGCATGATGACCTCCCAAGAAAACATGAGGAGAGCTCATGTTATCGACTGGGCGCCGAAGCACCAGAGGCCTGTCCGTGGGCTGCCCCACCGGTCCTTGGGCCGGCGCCGTTCGGACCGGTCGCCCGGGCTGCGCACCGCCAGATGATCAGCTCACACACCGCCAGGTTCGAGATCTCCGGTTCCCAGCCCTTCGCGGGCGATGTCGGCGAGTCGCCTCGTGGCCTGGGCCAGCCGGGTCGCCTCCCGCTCCATGTCGAGCAGCGCCCGGAACGTGGTGCCGTAACGGCGTTGGACGGCGAGTTCACGCCGGGGAATGCGGGCGCCCCTGACGTCGAGGCGGTACGACCCGTTCTGGGAAGTGGACCGGCGGACGTTGGGACCGGCGCGGAGAAATCCTTCGAGGTACTCGGGGTCGACCTGACCACCGACCACCTGCGGTTCACCGTCGCGCAGTTCGACCAGCCCGGCACGGACCAGGTCGGTGACGGTGACGGTGGCGCCGTCCCGCAGCTCCGCGCCGTCGCCACGGCGCAGCTCGGGCAGGCGGCCCTGCAACCCGCCGAGGGCATCGACGAGTTCGGAGCACGCCTGGTCGCACTCGTGGGCGAGGTCGTGCTGGACGGTGGGCAGGTGGACGGCAGGGGTGAGGTCGACGACGTCGTCGAGGAGGTCGACCAGCGACACGTCGACGGTCTGACACGTCGACGGGCTGCGCCCCCGCGCCCGGGAGGCGCTGCGAGTGACCTGGAGCGGAGAGCCGAGCAGCTTCCTCGCCCCCGTACGGGGCACCTGACCCGCCCGGGCAACGGCCACATGCAGCCGCACGGCATCAGGGGCGGAACGGCCGGTCGGGTGCGGCCCGATCACTCGGCCGGGGCGGCCCGGGTCCGGTAGATTCTGCACAGCTGATCAGCACACGAAGCGGCTCTGCGCCGCTGGTTGACACGGGGGCATGGGTGCGGAGCGGACAGGCGCGGGACCGTCGCCGGGAGGACCTGCTGGAGTGCTGGCGGGCGATCGAGCTGTTCAGCCCGCCGGGCATCCCTTCCCTGCCGGCCCGGCGCGGCGCCGGGCACTCCGGCCCGGCCGGCGACCACGTCCTGGACGTCACCCCCCTCCCGGGCCGGGTGTTTCCGGTGCTGCCCTGGGATCCGGACCACCCGACCACGGCGAAGCGTCGTGCCCCGCGCGGGAAGATGTGGCGTCACGAGGTCTACGGCGGGATCTTCGAGCTGGAGTCACTGCGCCAGGCGATGATCGCGGTGCTGCCCACGGGGACCGAACCCGATCCCGGGGTGCCGCAGTCGGAGCTGGTGCTGTCGGGGCAGAGCGCGATGTTCGCACTGGTCCTGGACGACGAGGGCCGGCCGATCGAGGACACCTCGGTGATCTCCGCATGTGCCTGGGCCACCGGCCGGCTGTTCGACCCCGGGCCCACCGCACCAGGGTGGCTGGACGGCTTCGAGGAGCTCGACAAGGCGTTCGGCGTCGCGATCGACCAACTGGCCGCCACCGCCATCGCGTACCACCCCGGACCGGTGCCCGAGCCGCCGCCGCACCGCCCATCGGTGTCGGTGGATCCCGCGGTACCGCCGAGGGCCTCAGGCTGGCAGCATCTGCTGGCCGAGATCCTGGGCGGTGCGGCCGTGGGCGCGGTCGGGGCGCTGTTCGGCGAGGTCGCCGGCGCGGCGCTGCAAGGTGCGGCCGAGCCGCTGGTGCGGCGCGCCGCCGACTGGGCGGCCGCCCGCCGTCCCGCCGCGGAGGACGGCGGCGGGACCGGCACGGGGCACTCCACCTCCGCGGACCCCGTAGCCCCGGCGGAGGAGACGGAGGCGGCGTCGCAGCCGACTGCGGGCGAAGCCGGCCCTCGGGCGGTGGGCCTGGCCGATCTGGTGGCACTCACCGCGCAGATCGCGGACCTGTGCGGGGTGGAGGCACACCTGCGACCGCGGGCGATCCGCGTGCGCAGCCGACTGGTCCACGTGCCGCGTGATCCCCGGACGAAGGTCGCCGCTGCGGCGCCGTTCCTGAACAGTCTCCTTCCCCCGGATCTCGCCCGAGTACGCGCGGCGGCCGACAAGGGGGTCGGACCGGCACTGGACGCCTACCTGACGGAGCGTGCGTCGGTGGACATCGACGCGCGCACCGATGTGCGGCAGGAGCGCGAAGTGGTCCTGTCCGGGGTGGCTCCGGCCCTGGTGCCGGCCGGACGGTGGCCGTCACCTTCGAGGTTCCCGCTCGCCCTGAGCCAGCAGTTCGCGGTCGACCGCGTGCTCGCCGACCGCAGCGGCAGCGAGGGCGGGATCTTCTCGGTGAACGGCCCGCCGGGCACCGGGAAGACCACGATGCTGCGCGACCTGGTGGCTGCCCTGGTGGTCGAACGCGCGGCGGTCATGGCGACGTTCGAGAAACCGTGGCAGGCGTTCACCGGCCGCGCGTGGCAGGGCCTGGACCGGCAGGGCAAACACCGGCGTTATGTCGCCCGACTCGACCCCCGGCTGTGCGGGTTCGAGATCCTGGTCACCTCCTCCAACAACGGCGCCGTGGAGAACATCACCACCGAACTGCCGGGCCTGGGAGCGCTCGACGAGCAGTGGCAGGGCGGCCCGGACCACTTCTCCGACCTCGCGTCCGCGCTCCTCAAGGGGGCCCCGGCGTGGGGCCTGGTGGCGGCCGTCCTCGGCAACAAGACCAACCGCAAGGACTTCGGCGAGCGGTTCTGGTGGGGCCGCCTCCCGAAGGACGAGGACGACGCACGCACCGCTTCCGGGCTGCCGCCGCTGCGCGGCATGAAGGCGATCCTCAGCGACTGGATCCCGCCGAACGCCCCGGCCCGCGGACGCCGCCCGGCCGCCGGGGCCGGCAGCGTCCCGCCGGCGGCCCCGGCCCGGCCCGTGCCGTCGTGGCGCCAGGCCGTCGCCGCGTTCCGCGCGGCCGAGGCCGAGGTCGAACGCCTGCGGGCGCACCGCGTCCGGCTGGCCGCCGCGTTGGAGGCCGTCGAGTCCCGGGCGGGGCGGCGGATCGCGGACCTGGGAGCCGCGGTCGAACGGGCCGACGAGCAGGTGGGGGCGTGCCTGGCCCGGCTGGAGGCGGCCAACGCCGTCGTCGCCGACGCCCACGGCGCGGCGGTGGCGGCCGAGGCCGGGCGCCGGACGGCCGGCGAGGGTGTGCCCAGGGCCCGGCAGGAGCTGTCGTCCGCCCGTTCGCGGCTGTCCGGAGCGCGGGAGCGTGCCGCACACCACCGTGAGTACGTGGACGCGCTGACCGCCCGCCACGACGCGCCGCCGGTACTGGAGCGCGGGGTGCGCGGCGGGCTGCGCCGACTGCTGCGGAGCACGGCCGACCGGCAGGCCGCCGAGCAGCAGTACGCACGCACCCAGGCCGAGATCGCGCACCTGCTCGTCCAGCAGCGCCGTGCCCTGGACGAGGCCGTCGAGCAGGTCGCCGACGCGGTCCGCGCCGAGGCCCTCGCCATCGACCTCCACAGCACCGCCGACGCCGCGGTCGACCGGGCGGACGACGCGCTCGCGATCGCCCGGGCCGGCGTACGGGCCGCTCTCTCGCGGGAGAACGCGGTGGCCGGCGAGCTCTCTGCCGCCCGGACCTCCGCCGCAGCGGCCCGGGACGACCTGGACGCCGCCATCGCCGACCTCGACGCCCGCCACCGTCTCCTGCGCGAGGCCGCGACGACACTGCCCTCGCTGCCGCTCGCCTGGCTCCACCTCGACGAGCACGATCAGGAACTCGGCTCGCCCTGGTCCGACGAGGCCTGGTCCACCGCCCGCAGCGACCTGTTCCTGCGCGCCCTCGACCTGCACCGGGCCCTGGTCGCCGGGGCCGCGAAGAAGATCCACGGGAACCTCCAGGTCCTCATGGAGCTGATGACGAACACCAACGGGCCGATTCCCGACGAGGAGGTCGAGCGCGCCTGGCAGACCCTCTTCCTCCTGGTCCCGGTCGTCTCCACCACCTTCTCCTCCATCGGCAGCATGTTCGCCCGACTCGGCCGGGGCAGCATCGGCTGGGTCCTGGTCGACGAGGCCGGCCAGGCCACTCCGCAGGCCGCGGTCGGAGCCCTGTGGCGGGCCCGCAACGCCGTCCTGGTCGGAGATCCCCTCCAGCTCGAACCCGTCGTCACCATGCCCACCGCCCTCCAGCGTCGGCTGCTGCTCGCCTACGACGTCGACGAGCAGTGGCTGCCCTCCACCACCTCGGCCCAAGCCGTCGCCGACCGGACCAACCGCTACGGCACCTACCTTCCCGACCCCAACGGCGACGGTGACGGCGACGGACACGTCTGGGTCGGCTCGCCCCTGCGCGTCCACCGGCGCTGCGAAGAACCGATGTTCACCATCAGCAACGAGGTCGCCTACGACGGCCTCATGGTCTACGGCACACCGGGCAAGCCCTTCCCGGACGAGGAACGCGACGGCCTGCTGCCCAGTCGCTGGCTCAACACCGACGACCCCACCCGCGCGCCCGACGCCCCTTGGGGCGAACGCGACCGCCGCGCCTTCACCTACGTCCTCGACCGCCTCGACCAGCACGGTGTCGACCTCACCCGGCTGCGCGTCATCGCCCCGTTCCGCGCCCTGGTGGCCGAATGCAAGAAGATCTGCGGCGACCGCCCCGGCTGGACGTTCGAACTACTCGACGAACGCTGCGCCACCGTCCACCGGGCCCAGGGCAAGGAAGCCGACGTCGTCATCCTCGTCCTCGGCGGCGGCCGACCCGGTGCCCGCGACTGGGCCGCCCGCACCCCGCACCTGCTCAACGTCGCCGCCAGCCGCGCCAAACGGCGCCTCTACGTCATCGGCGAACGGCGGCTCTGGGCCCCGCTCCCCCATTTCGACGTCCTCGCCACCGAGGTCGAGGAGTTCGACCACCTCCGCGACCGAGACTCATGGCGCCCGGGCGAGGACCCGCAGGCCACTCGGAGCGGCCCTTGATACACCGCCACATCGCCTCGGGCCTGAGGCTCGGGCGCGGAGCGTGAGTCGGCCGGGCCCGCCGCCCGGCCCGGCCGACTCACACTCCGACAAAAGCTCCTTGAGTGGCTGAACTCCTTTGGCGGTGAGCGAAGTCGGCGACCGTCAGCCGAGCGGGCGGCAGAGGAGGGCGTCCGGGGCGCCGTAGTGGAGCCAGCGCCAGGTCATCGCGACGCCGGCGACATACTCGCCGGAGGCGCACTGGCCCTTGTAGTGGCCGGGGGCCCAGTCGCTCGCCGCGGAGTCGGAGCCGGTGGAGGCGGGCGGGCGGTTGTCGCCGTGGTCGAACCAGACGTTGCGGCCGGTGACGGGCAGCGGGCGGGCGGCGGGCGCGCAGAGCAGTGCGGCCATCGCGTTGGAGCGCACGGCGTGGCCGACCGCGAAGTGGCCGTCCGGGCACTGCAGTTTGTCGTAGCCGGACGCCCAGTCCCCGTGGGTGACGTACCGCTCGTCGCTGACGGTCACCCAGTCGCCGGCGCCGACGGCCGGCTGGCCGGCGTCGGTGCACAGGCCCCGGCTGGAGCCGCGGCCGAGGCCGGCCAGGCGCTGGCCGTCGGGGCAGGTGCCCTTGCGGTTGCCGGGGCTCCAGTCGGGGCGCGCCGTCATCCGGATCGAGGCGTTGTGGTCGGCGTGGTCGAGGTCGAGCAGGTTCCAGTGCGCGGACCTCGGGACCTCGCCGGTGCGGGAGGGCGCGCCCACCAGCTTGTTCCAGTCGGCGGCCCGCCAGTCGCCCGGGTCCTGGACCGAGATCCGGCGCCCGGCCGGGTCGTACGAGAGCAGGGCCCAACTGTCCTGCGGGACACCGCCGTTCTGCCAGCCGACCAGCGGCCAGACGGCGAAGTCGGTGTCGTTGGCGACCAGGATGTCGGTGAAGTGGCGGAACCAGGCCTGCTCCTTGGCATCGCCGGTACCGCGGCCGCCCGCGCCGAACTCGCTCACCCACACCGGCGCCGTGAAGTGCTGGCCGGCCTGGGTGACGAACAGGGCCTCGCGGTTCACCACCGCGGCCAGCTGCTCCGGGGTGAAGTCCTGGTAGCGCGGGTCGTCGGTCCAGCCGAGGCCGCCGGAAGCGCCGGTGTGCGCCGGGCCGGTGTAGCCGTAGAAGTGGGCGGAGTAGACCAGCTTGCCGGAGTGGATCAGGGTGTTGGAGAGCGTGGCCACCGGGGTGAGCTGCGGGCGGCCGTGATCGAAGAGGGCGGCCGGTATCCCGTACCAGTTGATGCCCTCCATGACGATGAGCAGGTCGGGGACGGCCCGGAGGATCCGGTTGCCGGCCTCCTGGTAGGCGGCGTACGTGTCGTGGGCGTCGCCGAGGCCCCAGTTGGGGTCGTCCCAGGTGTCGCGGCGGATCTCGTTGCGCAGGTCGGCGCCGACCACCCGCTTGTCGGCCGCGTACCGCTTCACCATGAACACCCAGTCGTCGGCCCACTGCTGGGTGGACTGGCCGCTGTTCCAGCGTTCGTTGCCGTCCAGGGCGCAGCAGAACCGGTAGCTGGTGGTGTGGTTGTTGAGGATCACCGCGAAGCCGTCGGCGGTGAGGGCCGCCACCACGGCGTCGAAGACCTGCAGCGGGGTCCTGCCGCGCAGCTGCGGGTTGGCGGTGACGGCCGCGTCCGGCACCGGCACGGTGTCGTGGACCATCGCGTTGGCGAAGGGCAGCCGGATGCTGTTGAGCCCCAACTCGTGGAAGCCCCGCAGGATGTCGCCGATCGGGGCGCGGTCCAGGCCGAGCGGGATGTTGTACGAGACCTGGCCGGCCTGGTTGTTGGCCGGGTCGGTGGTCGGGCCGCTGCCCTGCCAGGTGCCCTGCGCGCCCGCCCAGTTGCCGGACTTCAGTTTGAACCGGTTACCGGAGGCGTCGACGACGTACCGGCCGCGGGTGCTGAGCGGTCCGGTCCAGGAGGCGGCGAGCCGTGGGCCGGTGAGCACCTCGGGTGCGGAGCCGGTGGCGGAGGGCGCCGCCGATCCGGTGCCGGCGCCCGTCGCGGCGAAGGCGGACAGGGCCGTCGCGACCACGAGGGCGCGGATCGCGAGTCTTCTCACGGCCGCCCCGAGCGCGGAGGCGGGGGTGCGTCGCGGGGGTGCGAGAGGGTCCGGCATCGTTGCCCCTTCGGAAACATGAGGATTACTCATGTTAATGACGCTCCCCCGAAACGCCAGAGGCCCGGCGGCGGGGACCCGGTCAGGCGCCGGGCCGCCAGGAGGCCGGGCGCCGGGCCGCCGGGACGTCAGGCGCCGACGAGCAGGGCCTCGGCAGCCGTACGGGCGTGGTGGGCCGGGGCGGGGTCGCCGGTGATGCCGGCGGTGACGATGGCGCCCTCGGCGAGGAGGAAGACCGGTTCGGCGACGGGTCGGCCGGTGGCGTGGACCCAGAGCGCGATCTGGTCGTGGAAGGCCTGCTTGTGGGACCGGACCTCGGCGAGGACCGGCTCGGACGAGGCGCCGAGCTCGCCGAAGGCGTTGATCCAGGCGCAGCCGCGGAAGCCCGGTTCGGCGAACCAGCCGGCGAGCCAGTCGAAGACCGCCAGCACCCGCTCGCGGGGGTCCTCGACCTGCTCCACGTGCTCGGCCAGCCGGCCCCGCCAGGACCGGTCGCGGCGCCGGAGGACCGCCACCACCAGGTCCTCCTTGGCGGCGTAGAAGCGGTAGATGCGCTTCAGCGGCAGGCCGGAGGCGGCCCGGACCTCGTCCATGCCGACCGCCTGGATGCCCCGGTCGTAGAAGAGGCGCTCCGCCGCGTCGAGCAGGGACTCGCGGTCGAGGCGGTTCTGCTCCTCGGTGATCGGGGCCGGCATGGGAACGCTCCTTGACGTAGAGAACGGGCGTTTCCTATCGTAGGCGTCATCACTGTAGAACGCACGTTCTCAACCTAGGAGGACCGTCGTGCCCGAGGACCGCCCGCCCTACCCCCCGTTCACCCTGGAGACCGCCCTGCGGAAGGTGCAGGCCGCCGAGGACGCCTGGAACAGCCGCGACCCGCACCGGGTGGCCCTGGCCTACACACCGGACTCGGTGTGGCGCAACCGGGACACCTTCGTCAACGGCCGCGAGGAGATCGTCGGGTTCCTGACCGCGAAGTGGGAGCGCGAACGGGACTACGCGCTGCGCAAGAGCCTGTGGAGCTTCCACGAGGACCGGATCGCCGTCCGCTTCCAGTACGAGTGGCGCGACGCGGACGACCGGTGGTGGCGCAGCTACGGCAACGAGCTGTGGGAGTTCGACGACCACGGACTGATGCGCCGGCGCGAGGCCAGCATCAACGACGTCGCCATCACCGAGGCCGAACGGCGCATCCTCGGGCCCCGGCCGGCGGAGGAGCACGGCGTCGATTTCCCGCTCGCCTAGGTAGGCCCCATGGACGGAGGCCCTCGGCGGGCCGGCCCCGCGGCGGGTGATTCGCCCGGCCGACGCCCGATGCGGCACAGTGGGCCCCATGAGGGCGGACACCAGGAGTGACGGAGCCGCCGGGCGGGCCACCGGGACCGGCCGACGGCGTCCGGTGCAGCAGCGCAGCCAGGAACGGTACGAACGGATGCTGGACGCCTGCGCCGGGCTCCTGGACGAGGTCACTCCGGCCGCCCTCACCACCAAGGAGGTCGCCGCCCGGGCCGGGGTGCCGATCGGCACCCTGTACCAGTTCTTCGGCGGCAAGGAGGACCTGCTCGCCGCGCTGGCCGGCCGCAACCTGGAGCAGTACGTCCGGCGGCTGGACCACCGGCTCTCCACCGAACGGCCCACCCTGCTCGCCGGGTTCACCGATCTGGCGGTCGAGGAGTTCGTCGCCATGAAGCGGACCGTGCCCGGGTTCCGGCAGATGGACTTCGGCCTGGTCGGCGCCCCCGGCCCTGCCGACCCGCGGACCGGGGCCGGCGAGCCGCCGCTCGACGAGCGGCACCTGCTCGACGGCGAGCTGGACAACAACACCGCGGTCGCGCTGCGCCTGCGGTCCCTCGGCGGCGAACTGTTCGCCGCGCAGGACCCGGCCGCCCTCACCCTGGGCCTGCGGGTCGCCCTGGAGTCGGCGGACGCCGTGCTCAAGCTCGCCTTCCGCACCGACCCGGACGGCGACCCGGCGCTGATCGCCGAGTGCAAGCGCCTGGTCCGCTGCTACCTGGCCGACCGGCTGGGCGAGGCCCGGTAGGCCCCGCGCCGGTAGGCCCCGCCCCTCGCCCGCCCGCCGGCGCCCGCCCGCCGTCCCGCGTCCGTCTTCCGTTGCGGGTCGGCCCGGGTCGAAGCACAGTGGAAGCAGTACCGCTGGACCGCAGGGCAGCACGGCGGGCCAGTCGCCACGCACTACCCGAGGAGCAGATCGTGCACGCAGTGGTAGGTGACCAGCTCCACATCCACAGCAGGTCGGTGGGTATGGTCGACCAGAAGGGCGAGATCACCGAGGTGCGCGGGGCCAACGGCGAACCGCCCTACGTGGTCCGCTTCGAGGACGGCCACGAGGGCCTGATCTACCCGGGTCCGGACTGCAGCATCGAGCCGGCCGAGAAGCCGCGCTGACGCCCGCGCCGTCCGCCGCCCCGCGTCCGGCCCGCGCGGGGCGGCGCTGACGTGTCCGACCCCGCCACCGAGCTCCCCGGCCCGCTCGCCGCCCTGGCGCCGCTGCTGGAGGACCACGGCTACCTGGCGCTCGCCGGGCTGGTCCTGCTGGACAACTGCGGGATCCCGGCGCCCGGCCAGACCATCCTGGTGCTCGCCGCCGTCTACGCCGGCGCGGGGCACCTGAGCCTCGCGGCCGTGGTGACGATCGCCTTCGTCGCCGCGGTCGTCGGCGACTGCCTCGGCTACCTGATCGGCCGCACCGGCGGCCGCGCCTTCGTCCACCGCTGGGGCCGCTACGTCCTGCTCACGCCCGCCCGGATGGAGCGGGCGGA
This sequence comes from Kitasatospora sp. NPDC004240, assembly GCF_053603215.1. NCBI lineage: Bacteria > Bacillati > Actinomycetota > Actinomycetes > Kitasatosporales > Streptomycetaceae > Kitasatospora > Kitasatospora sp. NPDC004240. The sequence goes on from NZ_JBSGFD010000033.1 coordinate 44,580, forward strand.
CGGCTTCTTCGCCCGGCACGGCGGCAAGGTGGTCACCGTCGCCCGCTTCGTGGACGGCCTGCGCCAGACCAACGGGATCATCGCCGGGACGACCGGGATGGCCTGGCGCCGCTTCCTGCCCTTCAACGCCCTGGGCGCCGCGCTCTGGGTGGGCGTCTGGTCCGCCTTCGGCTACCTGGCCGGCGCCAACATCGGCGCGGTGTACCGGACGATCGTCCGCTACCAGCTCTGGCTGCTGATCGGGCTCGGCGTGGTGATCGCGCTGGTCGCCCTCCGCGCGCTGCTGCGCCGCCGCCGGCGCGCGGGCCGGCGACCGGACGGCGGCACGCCCACCACGGACGCACCCGAGGACACGGCCCCCACCGGCACCGCGCCGGGCGGCGCACCCGCGGGCAACGGCACGGCCGACGGCGGCGCCACGAACGGCCGCCGGCCGGACGGCGACTGAACGAACGGCGACTGAGCGGACACCACCCGCCCGGCCGCCGCCCGCACGGTCGAGGTCAAAGCCGTACGGGGTCAGCCGATCGGGAACACCTCGAACGGCACCGCGAAGCGCGTCCCCAGCCGGCTGCCGGCGCCCCGCCCGAAGCCCTCCAGGAACTCCCGGGCGTCCGCCATCGCCCCGCCGAGCCCGGCCAGGTAGGCCCGGTGCTCCTCCAGCGAGGCGACGCCCAGGTCGAAGTGCTCGGTGGTGTCCACCGCGTGCCGGGAGTCCGGGGAGGCCGCCGCCCAGACCTCGCGCACCCCGTTCCAGGGCTCGTGGCCCTCCTCCAGCAGCTCGCGGAAGACCCAGCGGTTGGCCGCGTCGCGCACCGCGTCCACGGTGGCCCGGCCGACGGCGATGTGGTCGGCCTGGTTGAGGAAGGTGCCGCCGTAGGTCTCGCGGAAGTTGCTGGTGATGACGATGTCCGGCCGGTGGCGGCGCACCGCCCGGGCGATGTCGCGGCGCAGCGGCAGTCCGTACTCCAGGGTGCCGTCGGGGTGGCCGAGGAACTCGACGGTGTCGACGCCGACCACGGCGGCGGAGGCGATCTGCTCGGCCTCGCGCAGCGGGCCGCACTCGTCGGGGTGCATCGAGTCGATGCCGGCCTCGCCGCTGGTGACCATCAGGTAGATCACCTTCTTGCCCTGGGAGGTCCAGCGGGCGACGGCGGCGGCACCGCCGTACTCCATGTCGTCGGGGTGGGCGACGACCGCCAGCGCGGTCCCCCAGTCCTCGCGGACGGGCTCGAAGGGCTCCGGTGCCTGCTCGTTCATCGCTGCTGCCTCTCGTTCGTGCGTGCCGCAGGCGACTCTAGAAGATCGCTGTACGGATCATCCGTCAGACACCGGAATCCCCCGGCCGGTTGGCCGGGGGATCCTGGGTCGGGGGGCTACTGGGCCGGTGACTACTCGACGGTGACGCTCTTCGCCAGGTTGCGCGGCTTGTCCACGTCCCGCTTGAGGGCCACCGCCGCGTGGTAGGCGAGCAGCTGGAGCGGGATGTTGAGGAGCAGCGGGTCGAGCTCGGGCTCGCTCTTGGGGACCAGGATGACGTGGTCGGCGAGCTTGGCCTCGGGGTGGCGGTGGGCGATCGCGATGACGCGGCCGGAGCGGGCCTTGATCTCGCCGAGGGTGGTGAGGTTCTTGTCGAGCAGCTCGTCGTCGGGCACCAGGGCCACCGTGGGCAGTTCGGGGCTGATCAGCGCGAGCGGGCCGTGCTTGAGCTCGCTGGCGGGGTAGGCCTCCGCGTGGACGTAGCTGATCTCCTTGAGCTTCTGCGCGCCCTCGCGGGCGACCGGGTAGCCGCGGACGCGCCCGATGAACATCATCCCGGCGCTCTCGGCGTACTCGGCGGCCAGGTCGGCGATGGCCTCGCTCTGCTCCAGGACCTCGCGGATCTGGCCGGGCAGGGCGCGCAGCGCGTCGACGATCCGGCGGCCGTCGGCGGGCGAGAGGTCGTGGATGCGCCCGAAGTGCAGGGCGAGCAGGGAGAAGGCGATCACCGTGGAGGTGAAGGCCTTGGTGGAGGCGACCGAGATCTCGGGGCCGGCGTGCAGGTAGATGCCGCCGTCGCACTCGCGGGCGATGGCGCTGCCGACGGTGTTGACCACACCGAGGACGCGGCCGCCCTTGCGCTTGATCTCCTGGACGGCGGCGAGCGTGTCGTAGGTCTCGCCGGACTGGCTGACCGCGATGTAGAGGGTGTCGGCCTCGATGACCGGGTTGCGGTAGCGGAATTCGGAGGCGGGCTCGCTGTGCGCGGGGATCCGGGCGAGCTCCTCGATCAGCTGGGCGCCCATCTCGCCGGCGTAGTAGGCGGAGCCGCAGCCGAGGATCTTGACCCGGCGGATCTCGCGCAGCTCGCGGGCGTCCAGGTTGAGGCCGCCGAGGTGGGCGGTGGCGAAGCGCTCGTCGAGGCGGCCGCTGAGGGTGCGCTCGACCGAGCCGGGCTGCTCGTGGATCTCCTTGAGCAGGAAGTGCTCGTAGCCGCCGGTGTCGAAGGAGTCGATCTCCCAGTCCACGGTGGACGGCTGGCGGTGGGTGGTGCGGGCGTCCTCGGTGAAGGTGCGGAAGCCGTCGGCGCGGACGGTGGCCAGCTCGCCGTCCTCCAGGTGGACGACCTGGCGGGTGTAGCGGACCAGCGCGGAGACGTCGGAGGCGGCGAACATCTCCTTCTCGCCGATGCCCAGCACGATCGGGCTGCCGTTGCGGGCGACCACGATGCGGTCGGGCTGCTCGGCGTCCACGACGGCGATGCCGTAGGTGCCGACGACCTTGCCGAGGGCGGCCCGGACGGCGTCCTCCAGCTCGGTGCCCTCCACCGCGTGGGCGGCGATCAGGTGGGCGAGGACCTCGGTGTCGGTCTCGGAACGGAACACCGCGCCCTCGGCGGTGAGCCGCACGCGCAGCTCGTCGGCGTTCTCGATGATGCCGTTGTGGACGACGGCGATGCGCTCGGCGTTGTCCAGGTGCGGGTGGGCGTTGGCGTCGCTGGGGACGCCGTGGGTGGCCCAGCGGGTGTGGCCGATGCCGGTGGTGCCCTTGAAGCGGGCGGGGACCTCGGCGGCGAGGTCGGCGACCCGGCCCTTGACCTTGCGGACCTTCAGGCCGCCGGTGCGCCCGGTCACGGCGACGCCGGCCGAGTCGTAGCCGCGGTACTCCAGCCGCGCCAGGCCCTCCAGCAGGAAGGGGGTCGCGTCCTTGGGGCCGATGTAGGCCACGATTCCGCACATGTGGGTCTCCTTGGTGAGGGTGGACGGTGGGTGAGGGTGGTCCGCCGGGTGGGCGCGGGTCGCCGGGCGACTGCGCGCCGCCCGGTGAGGGTGACCGGCGCTCAGCCGTAGACGATCCGGCGCAGTTGGCGGGCCGAGAGCTCGGGCGCCGCGACCCGGCGGCCGGGCAGTTCCTCGGCGAGCCGGGCGAAGATCTTCTCGTTGGTCAGTCCGCGTGCCTGGAGCTCACCGTGGCGGCGGCGTACGAACTCCTCGGTGCTCTCGGAGAAGTACGCGAGGACCTCCGCCACGACCCGCGCGGCCTCCCGGGGCCCGAGCGGGCTGGTCCGGGTGAGGTGGGCGAGCAGGTCCTCGTGAGGGTGCGGTGAGCTGGACACGAGTGGGGAGCCTAGGCGGGCGGACGGCGCCCGGCCAAAGATCCTGCCCGAATTCGGGCAGATCTTAAGACTTTCAGCTCAATCCACGATCCAATCCTCGATGTCTTCTTGTCGACACTCCCCTTGAACCCGCCCCGAATGATCACGTAGCGTGATTCTCCGCGTACGCATCGGGGACACCCGCGGGGAGGGACCGCCGGGGCGCCCGTCGGGAGACCGGAGGCTTGCTGATGTGCGGGATCACCGGATGGGTCGCCTTCGACCGCGACCTGACCGCCGAACGTGCCGTGCTCGACGCGATGACCGCCACCCAGCTCTGCCGCGGCCCGGACGCCGGCGGCACTCACGTGGAACGGCACGCGGCACTCGGCCACCGCCGGCTCGCCGTGATCGACCTGCCGGGCGGCGTCCAGCCGATGAGCGTCGAGGAGGACGGCCGGCCGCTGGTCGCCCTCACCTACAGCGGCGAGGTCTACAACCACCGCGAGCTGCGCGCCGAGCTGGAGGCCGCCGGCCACCGCTTCCGCACCCGCAGCGACACCGAGGTGGTGCTGCGCGCCTACCTGCAGTGGGGCGCCGGCCTCGCCGAACGGCTGAACGGCATGTTCGCCTTCGCCGTCTGGGACGCCCGGACCGAGGAACTGCTGCTGGTCCGCGACCGGATGGGCGTCAAACCGCTGCACTACCACCCCACCCCGCACGGCGTGGTCTTCGGCTCCGAGCCCAAGGCCCTGCTCGCCCACCCCGCGGTCCGCCCCGCCGTCGACCCGGACGGGCTGCGCGAACTGCTCGCCGTCACCCGCACCCCGGGCCTGACCGCCTACCGGGGCATCGCCGAGGTGCGGCCCGGCCACCTCGTCCGGGTCCGCCGCGAGGGCCTCACGGTCCACCGCTACTGGGCGCTGGAGGCCCGCGAGCACACCGACGACCTGGAGCGGACCGTCGCCACCGTCCGCGCGCTGCTGGAGGACATCGTCCACCGCCAGCTCGACGCGGACGTGCCGCTCTGCTCGCTGCTCTCCGGCGGCCTGGACTCCAGCGCCATCACCGCGCTCGCCGCCCGCTCGCTGGCCGCGGCCGGCGCCGGCCCGGTCCGCTCCTTCGACGTGGACTTCACCGGCCAGGACCAGCACTTCAGGGCCGACCGGCTGCGGCAGACCCCGGACGGCCCGTACGCCCGGATGGCCGCCGCGCACGTCGGCGCCGACCACCGCACCATCCTGCTGGACAGCGCCGACCTCTCCGACCCGGCGCGGCGCGCCGAGGTGCTCCACGCCCGGGACGTGGCGACCGGCTTCGGCGACATGGACACCTCCCTGCTGATGCTCTTCCGCGAGGTGCGCCGCCACTCCACGGTCGCGCTCTCCGGCGAGTCGGCGGACGAGCTCTTCGGCGGCTACACCTGGTTCCACGACCCCGCGCTGATCGCCGCCGACGACTTCCCCTGGGCCCGCGCCTTCACCCAGCTCGCGGGCCCGGGCGCCGGCCCGCGCGAACAGCTCCTGGACACCGGGCTGCTCGCCAAGCTCGACCTGGACGGCTACCGGCGGGCCCGCTACCGGGAGGCGCTGGCCGAGGTGCCGCACCTGCCCGGCGCCGACGCGGTCGAGGGCCGGATGCGGGAGATCTCGTACCTCAACCTGACCCGCTTCGTCTGCGTGCTCCTCGACCGCAAGGACCGGATGAGCATGGCGAACGGCCTGGAGGTGCGGGTGCCGTTCTGCGACCACCGGCTGGTGCAGTACGTGTTCAACGCGCCGTGGGCGATGAAGAGCTTCGACGGCCGGGAGAAGAGCCTGCTGCGCGCCGCCGTCCGGGACCTGCTGCCGGCCGGGGTCGCGGAGCGGGCGAAGAGCCCGTACCCGGTCGTCCAGGACCCGCACTACCCGGCGCTGCTGCGGGCCGGGCTCGCCGAGCTGGCCGCCGATCGCTCCGCCCCGGTGCACGCGCTGCTCGACCGGCGGGCGCTCGGCGACGCGCTGGCCCCCGGCACCGACCCGCAGGCGGTGCGGCTCGCCGCCGAACTGGCCCTGGACCTGAACGCCTGGCTGACGGACTACCAGGTGGCCCTGGACCTCTGACCTACTTCCACTGTGTGCGGGCCGTCCGGGTGTCTCACCCTCGGTGACGAGCGGACGGCCCGCTTCGTTGAGCGGATGCGCCGTGCGGTAGCGTCGCCGACACCTCCCGAATGGCGGTCGAAAGCAACCGAATCGCACACCGGTGCCGTCAGGATGGGAACGACCGTCCGTCTCGATCCGCCGGGGGATCTCCGTCATGCAACCGCGAGCGTTCGCGATTCTCACCGCCCTGCTGCTCGGGGTCCTGGGCCTCGGCTCGGTGGCCGTCACCGACTGGACGCCCGCGACCGCGACCTCCGCCACCTCCTCGGCGGCGCCCGGTGCGGCGGGCGGCGGCGCGCAGGCCGTCGGGGCCGGGAGCACGGCCGGGGCGGCGAGTGCCACGCCGACCGGCGACCCCGCGGTGTGGACCCGCTCGACGCTGCGCAACAAGCTGATGACCGAGATGGAGCAGACCGACCCCGGGGTCGCGCTGGCCTCGCTCGACCGGATCAGCAAGCAGCTGCCGTACACCGTCCGGTTCTGCCACCCGATCGCGCACGAGCTGGGCCACCAGGCGGTCAAGCGCTTCAACGCCGACTTCCAGAAGGTCATCTCCTTCCCGCACGAGACCTGCGCCGCCGGCTACCTGCACGGCGCGGTCGAGGAGATGCTGAACGCCTCCGCCCAGCCCGAGGTCGACCTGCTGAAGCTGTGCGCGCCCAAGAACAGCGGCCCGTGCATCCACGGCGTGGGCCACGGCACCATGTTCGTCGCCAAGCAGGACGTGGCCAAGGCCCGCGAACTGTGCAACAAGTTCACCACCGACCAGAACCGGATCCGCTGCTCGGAGGGCCTGTTCATGCAGCTCTTCGGCCCGGACGAGGAGGACGAGACCGCCAAGGCCAACCTCCCCGCCGACAAGCTGGCCCAGGACCCGCTCTACCCGTGCAAGGAGCAGCCGGCGCTGTTCCAGTCCGCCTGCTTCTTCTACGCGCCGACCTTCTACCTGTCCTCGCACGACTACGCCAACCACCCCGAGGTGTACGGCGACGCGCTCAAGTGGTGCCTCAACGGCAAGGCGAGCGGCGGGGCGGTGGACTGCAGCCGGGGCGTCGGCTCGCGCACCATGAAGTACAACCTGGACCGCGAGGACTGGGCCGCCCAGCAGTGCGCCACCGCCGCCGACGGCTGGCAGCGCAAGGCCTGCGCCGAGGGCCTGGTCAGCTACTACACGGTCAACTACACCGACGGCGGGGCCGCCGGCCGGCTCTGCGCCAAGATCACCAACAAGGAGATGCAGGGCTACTGCCGGACGGCCAGCGGGCTCTCCGGCTCCCTGGACTGAACCGGCCCGGACCCCGCAACCGGACCCGGACCCACAACTTGGCCCGAGGGCCCCGGTACCCGCCACGGCAGAGCGCCGCAGCGGGGACCGGGGCCCTCGGCCGTCGGCGGCCGGGCGACGCGATCACCACCCCCGTCGGCACCGTCCCGGACGCCCGCGCCGCATAGGATCTGCGCAGATCCGGGTGCGCCGAGGACGCCGCGCCGGCAACCGCCGACCGCAGGAGCGCCACGTGACCGATGACCGTACGGCCGCGCCCGTCCCGTCCACCCCGTCCGGACCCGCGCCGACCACCCCGACCGACCCCGCCGGCCCCGGCTTCCGGGCGGCCGCGCACCTGGCCGCCGACCTGGTCGCCGACCACCTCGCCGAGCTGCCGGGCCGCCCCGTCTGGCAGCCCGTGCCCGAGGCGGCACGGAAGGCGCTGCTCGACGCGCCACTGCCCGAGCACGGCCGCCCGCTGGACGAGCTGCTGACGGACATCGGCCGGGACGTCCTGCCGTACCCGATGGGCAACGGCAACCCGCGGTTCTTCGGCTGGGTCAACTCCGCCCCCGCCCCCGCCGGGGTGCTCGCCACCCTGGCCGCCGCCGCGATGAACCCCAGCTCGGCCGGCGGCGACCACGCCGACGTCCACCTGGAGCGGGCCGTGGTCCGCTGGATCGCCGAGCTGGTGGGCTTCCCGCACCCGCCCGGCGGCGGACTGCTCACCTCCGGCACCTCCATGGCCACCATCGTCTGCCTGGCCGCCGCCCGGAACCGCGCCGCCCGCCGGGCCGGCCGGGACCTGCGCGAGGAGGGCCTCTCGGGCCTGCCCCCGCTGGTCGCGTACGCCACCGGCGAGACCCACTCCTGCGTCCGCAAGGCCGCCGAGCTGCTGGGCCTCGGCAGCCGGTACCTGCGCACCGTCGACACCGGCCCGGACGGGCTGCTGGACACGGCCGCGCTGCGCTCCGCCGTCGAGCGCGACCGGGCCGACGGGCTGCTGCCGTTCCTGGTGGTCGCCTCCGCCGGCACGGTCGGCACCGGCGCGGTGGACGCCTTCGACCCGATCGCCGACCTCTGCGAGGAGCAGGGGCTGTGGCTGCACGTGGACGGCGCGTACGGGGCCTTCGGCGTGCTGGACCCGGTCATCGCCGACGCCTACGCGGGCCTCGGCCGGGCCGACTCGCTGGCGCTCGACCCCCACAAGTGGCTCGGCGTGCCGGTGGACTGCGGCTGCGCGCTGGTGCGCGACCCCGGGGAACTGCGCGCCGCGTTCAGCCTGGTGCCGTCCTACCTGCGGGACGAGGCGGCCGGCGACCTCGGCTGGTTCTCCGAGTACGGCACCGAGCAGACCCGGCCGTTCCGGGCGCTCAAGGTGTGGGCGACCATCGCCCACCGCGGCCGGGCCGGCCTCTCCGCCGACATCGCCCGCTGCACCGCACTGGCCCGCCGGCTCGGCGAGCTGGTCGAGGCGGACCCGGAGCTGGAGCTGCTGGCGCCGGTGCGGACCTCGATCGTCGCGTTCCGCCACCGCGCGCCCGGACGCGACGCCGCGGCCCGTGACGCGCTCAACCGGGAGCTGCCGGTGGCCGTGCAGCGGCGCGGCCGGGTGTTCGTCACCGGGGCCCGGCTGGCCGGCGAGGAGATGCTGCGGGCCTGTCTGCTGAACGCCGCCACCACCGAGGCGGACCTGGCGCTGCTGGTCGCCGAGGTCAAGGAGGCGGCCCGCGAGGTGACGGCGGCCGGCTGACGCCCTCGGAGGTGGTGAGCCACCGGTGCCGCCGGGCCCAGCGGTGCCACCGCGTGACCCGGGCCCGCCGGTGCCGCCGCGTGACCCGGGGCGGCGGTGAATCGTTGTCATCACCGCGGCACCCGGGGCGACCGCGGGTCGTTGGGAGGACTGCGGGCCCGTCGCCCCGGGCAGCGGCGGCGGGTCCGCGTCCGGCGCCCTCCGACGGCACCGGCCCTCCGACCTGCGACGTTAACCGGGGCCCGGAGACATTAACCGACAGGTCACGGGGGATTCGTGATCGCGAAACACCTGAGCGGCAGATTGATGGCATGGAGCACCTGGAGAACCTGACGCCCGACAGAACCCCGACCCCGACCCCCTCCCGTGCCCAGCGGCGCGGCGCCAAGGCGCACCGGTGGCGCCGCGACACCGTCGAACTCGCCGCGATCTTCCTCTCCGTGACCGCCGCCGACCTGGTCGCCAAGATCGTGGTGCACGGCCCGAGCGGCCCGCTGGTGCTGGCCGCCTCGGCCGCCGCACTGCTCGCCACGGCCCTGTTCCACGCCTGGTGGGCCGACCGGCACCGACTGCACGGACCACCGGGCCCGGAGGGACCCGCCGGGGCGGCCGGGCCGGCGTCGGCCGCCGCCGAGGTGCGGGGCCCGCTGCACGACTTCGAGGAGACCGTGCTGTGGCGGGTGCGCACCACCGTCCAGGACTCCCCCGGCAGCCTGGCGCGGGTGTGCACGGCCTTCGCCGAGCGGCAGGTGAACATCGTCTCGATGCAGTCGCACCCGCTGCCGGACGGCACCGTGGACGAGTTCTTCGTGCGCGCCCCGAAGTCGCTCGCCCGCGCCGAGCTGGCCGCGGTGGTCGCGGCGGCCGGCGGTGACGACATCTGGACCGACCCCGCCGACGCTCACGACCTGGTGGACATGCCCACCCACGTGCTGGCCCTGGCCACCCGGACCGCGCTGGACGCCGCCGAGCTGCCGGTCGCGCTGCGCCAGTTGTTCGGCCAGTGCACGATCCGGCAGTACCCGGGCGGCGGGGCGAAGGCCGGCGCGGGGGTGGACGGCCACGTGATGCGGCTGCCCGTCCCGTCCGGTGACCTCATCGAGCTCAGCCGGCCGCACCTGCCGTTCACCCCGACCGAGTTCGCCCGGGCCCAGGCCCTGGTCGAGCTGGACACCCTGCTCGGGCCGCGGGTCCCGGACGTCCGGGCCCGGCTGACCCTGCCGGCCGGCGCCGACCTCACCGTCCGCCGGGCCGACGCGGGCGACAAGGAGGCGGCGCTGGCCATGCACGGCCGCTGCTCCGCCGACACCCTGCGCAAGCGCTACCACGGCCCGGTCCGGGACGCCGACCGCTACCTGGACCACCTGCTGGACGCCCGGCACGGCCAGACCCTGGCCGTGGAGGCCCCGGACGGCCGGCTGGTCGCCCTCGGGCACCTGATGTGGGACGACGACAGCGCCGAGGTCGCCGTCCTGGTCGAGGACGCCTGGCAGCGGCGCGGACTCGGGCTCGACCTGATGCGCCGGATGTCCGCGCTGGCCCTGGAGGCCGGGGTGGAGACGGTGTACGCGATCACCCAGTCGTCCAACACCGGGCTGATCTCCACCATGCGGCGGCTGGCCGCGCCGCTGGACTACCAGGTGGAGGACGGCACCCTGGTGATCACCGCGCACCTGGCGGAGGCGGCCGACGAGCTGCCGGTGCCCTGGCCGACCCGCCCCGGCGGCGCGTAGGGCCACGGGCCGGCCACGTGTGGGGCGGCGGGCCCCCGGGCCCGGCGACGGGACGGGGTGGCGGCCCCCTGGCCCCGGGGACGGAAGGGCTGAGCGGGCCGGACGGCGGGGACGCCGTCCGGCCCGTCGGCCTGCGTCGCGCCGGCCCGTACCCGTCGTGCGGGGCCCGCCGAGGCCCCGCCCGGGGCCCTCGGAACCGGAGGTGTCCGCGCGGGCGTCCTCCGCGACGACCGACCGTCCGTACACCGCCTTCCTGACCGGCCGTCAGGCTCCCCCGCCCGGGCCCGGGTCGGCCGTACCGGCAGGCCGCACGGGGTCCGGAGCGACGGGCCCGGCGGCGGAGTCGGTAGGCTGGCCCCGTCCCCGCCGCCCGTCGGCCCGTAGTCCGGTCCCGGGTGGTGCCGCAGCAAGGAGGAACCACTGAGCATGGCAGGCACCGAATCGGAGCCCACAGGCGCACGCGACGCCTCGCTGCCGGCCCGCGCCAAGATCGCCGTCACGGCCGGCCGGATGGCCGCCGCCGTGTCCCGCAAGGCCGGTCGCGGAAGCGGCTCGGTGATCGGCGGCAAGGTGGCGCTCAAGCTCGACCCCGACCTCCTCGCCACCCTCGCCGACCACCTGGACGTGGTGCTGGTCAGCGCCACCAACGGCAAGACCACCACCACCCGGCTGATCGCCGAGGCACTGCGCGCCGCCGGCCCGGTGGTCTCCAACGCGCTCGGCGCCAACATGCCGGCCGGCATCACCTCCGCCCTGGCCGGCGGCTCGGACGCCCGCTTCGGCGTGATCGAGGTCGACGAGAAGTACCTGGCCGGGGTCGCCCGGGACACCCGTCCCAAGGCGATCGCCCTGCTCAACCTCTCCCGCGACCAGCTGGACCGCGCCGCCGAGACCCGCATGATGGCGGAGAAGTGGCGCGAGGGCCTCAAGGACACCGAGGCCGTGGTCGTCGCCAACGCCGACGACCCGCTGGTGACCTGGGCCGCCTCCTCCTGCAAGAAGGTGGTCTGGGTGGCCGCCGGGCAGGCGTGGAAGGAGGACGCCTGGTCCTGCCCCGCCTGCGGCGGCGTGATGCAGCGTCCCGGCGACGACTGGTTCTGCCAGGACTGCGGCTTCCGCCGGCCCAACCCGCACTGGGCGCTCCAGGGCACCCACGTGATCGACCCGCAGCGCGGTGCCTGGCCGATCCAGCTGCAGCTGCCCGGCCGGGCCAACCTGGCCAACGCCACCAGCTCGGCCGCCGTCGCCGCCGTCTTCGGCGTCGCGCCGCAGGTCGCGCTGGAGCGGATGCAGTCGGTGACCGCGGTGGCCGGCCGCTACGACGTGGTCCAGTACCAGGGCCGCGACATAAGGCTGCTGCTGGCGAAGAACCCGGCCGGCTGGCTGGAGACCTTCTCGCTGATCGACGGCCCGCCGGCGCCGGTCATCCTCTCGGTCAACGCCCTCGACGCCGACGGCACCGACACCTCCTGGCTCTGGGACGTCGACTACGAGCGCCTGGCCGGTCACCCGGTCTTCGTGATGGGCCAGCGCAAGCTGGACCTCGCGGTGCGTCTGGAGGTCGCCGGGCTGCAGTTCCACGTGGTGGACTCGCTGGAGCAGGCCGTCCGGATGGCCCCGCCCGGCCGGATCGAGGCGATCGCCAACTACACCGCCTTCCAGCAGCTGCGGAAGGTCGTGGCCGGCTGATGCCGGCCCAGCAGCCCACCTCACGTACGGAAGGCCTTCGAGGATGAGTGAGAGCAGCCTGCGCGTGGTCTGGGTCTACCCGGACCTGCTCAGCACCTACGGCGACCGCGGCAACGCCCTGGTCGTCGAGCGCCGGGCCCGCCAGCGCGGCCTGGGCGTGACCCGGATCGACGTCCGCTCCGACCAGTCGGTGCCCACCAGCGGCGACATCTACCTGATCGGTGGCGGCGAGGACCGTCCGCAGCGACTGGCCGCCGAGCGGCTGCGCGCCGACAGCGGACTGGTCCGGGCCGCCGAGAACGGTGCGATCATCCTCGGCGTCTGCGCCGGCTTCCAGATCATGGGCCACGAGTTCGTCAACGACCTCGGCGAGCGCGAGCCGGGCCTGGGCCTGCTCGACGTCTGGACCACCCGCGGCGAGGGCGCCCGCTGCGTCGGCGACGTGCTCGCCGACGTCGACCCGCGGCTCGGCCTGCCGCAGCTGACCGGCTTCGAGAACCACCAGGGCGTCACCCACCTCGGCCAGGGCGTCCAGCCGTTCGCCAACGTCACCGTCGGCCGGGGCAACGGCACCGGCGACGGCACCGAGGGCGCCTGGCGGGACACCGTCTTCGGCACCTACCTGCACGGCCCGGTGCTGGCGCGCAACCCCGCCGTCGCGGACATGCTGATCAAGCTGGCGCTGGACGTCAACGCCCTGCCGCCGGCCGACACCACCTGGTACGACGCGCTGCGCGCCGAGCGCATCGCGGCCACCTCGCGCCCCGCCTAGGGGCCCGAACCCGCGCCCCTCCGGGGGCGCGCCCCACGGCCCCCGCCCGGGGGCCGACCCCCGCGCCCCGTCCAGGGGCCACCCACGCGCCCCGCGTAGGTCCGAGCCCGACGGCGGGCCGGGTGCCCGGAATACGGTCACCCGGCCCGCGCGACGGCCGGGACGTACGACAATGGGGCTGCCGGCTGCACACCCTCCTCGGCAGCAGGCTGCATTTCCACGCGGGGGCGCCGATGGCGCCGCTCCCGCGTCGGCTCCTGCCCGGCCGGACCAGGGGCCGTATGCTCGACTTCACGGCTGATCCGGGGCACCTCGCCCGGATCCGCCGGCCCTTCACCCCGCGGACATCCCCACGCCATCCACAGTGCGGGCGGGTGCCGCTACGGTGACGGAGTGGTCCCAGCCTGTGAGTCCGGCCGTTCCTCGGTTCTGCTCGGGAGTTGCAAAGCAATGCGTATCGGAATGCTGACCAGCGGCGGTGACTGCCCCGGACTGAACGCTGTGATCCGTTCCGTGGTCCACCGGGGGGTGGTCGACCACGGCGACGAGATCATCGGATTCCAGGACGGCTGGCGCGGACTTCTCGAAGGCGTCTACCACCCGCTGACCCTGGACTCGGTCAGCGGCATCCTCGCCCAGGGCGGCACCATCCTCGGGTCCTCCCGGGTGCAGCCCAGCCACCTGCGCGACGGCGTCGAGCGCGCCAAGCGCCTCTGCGCGGACCTCGGCCTGGACGCCGTCATCCCGATCGGCGGCGAGGGCACCCTCAAGGCCGCCAAGCTGATGAGCGACGGCGGACTGCCGGTCGTCGGCGTGCCGAAGACCATCGACAACGACATCGCCGCCACCGACGTGACCTTCGGCTTCGACACCGCCGTCTCGGTCGCCACCGAGGCCCTGGACCGGCTGAAGACCACCGCCGAATCGCACCAGCGCGTCATGGTCGTCGAGGTCATGGGCCGGCACACCGGCTGGATCGCGCTCAACGCGGGCATGGCTGCCGGCGCCCACGCGATCGTCGTCCCGGAGCGCCCGTTCCACATCGACAAGCTCACCGAGGTCGTCCGCGAGCGCTTCGAGCGCGGCAAGAAGTTCGCCATCGTGGTCTGCGCCGAGGGCGCCAAGCCCGAGCCCGGCACCATGCACTGGGAGGAGGGCAGCAAGGACATCTACGGCCACGAGCGCTTCACCGGCATCGCCACCCAGCTCTCCCGCGAGCTGGAGCACCGGCTCGGCAAGGAGGCCCGTCCGGTGATCCTCGGCCACACCCAGCGCGGCGGCACCCCGACCGCGTACGACCGCGTGCTGGCCACCCGCTTCGGCTGGCACGCCGTCGAGGCCGTGCACAAGGGCGCGTTCGGGCACATCACCGCGCTGCAGGGCACCAACATCAACCTGGTGCCGCTGGCGGAGGCGGTCGCCGAGCTGAAGACCGTGCCGCAGGAGCGCTACCTGGAGGCCGAGACGGTCATCTGAGCCGGGACGGTCGCCCGAGTCGGCGGCTCCCGGGGCGGTCCCTGCCGTCCCTCCGCCCCGCCGAAAACCGACGGCCCGCCCGGGGATCCCCGGGCGGGCC
>NZ_JBSGFD010000034.1:0-58245 GCF_053603215.1 Kitasatospora sp. NPDC004240
CGGGGCTGTTCGTCGTGTCGGGAATCCTCGGCATCGTCAGGGGCCACCTGCAGAGCCGGAAGCTCGCGCTGCTCCTGTGAGCCCCCCCCCCCCCCCCGCGGCACGGTCATCGCGGGGGTCGCGCGCGATCCGCTCCGACCACGCCTTGCCCGGTGCGGCCGAGGTGGCGGACGTCCGTTCGCCTCGATCGCGTCACGATCGGGGCGTGACGCGTTCAGCCGCGAGCAGGTAGGTGCAGGGCGAAGCGGCGGACGGCATCGGTGAAGGCCTCGGGATCGTCGAAGTTCGCGAGGTGCCTCGCCCGCGGGATCAATTCGATGCGGGCGTGCGGATGCGCGCGGACGAAGGCCCTCTCGCCGGATCGGAAGACGGGGTCCTTCTCGCCGTTCAGGATGAGCACGGGAGCCGCCACATGACGCATCGCATTCGCGTCGAAGCGGCCCAGCACCTCTCCCCAGGCCGCCGGCAGCGTGTGGAAGGCGTAGCCGGAGCGGATGGTGGCATCCACCACCCCGGGTGGATAGAGCCGCCGCAGGAACCTGTCGTTCCAGCGGGTCAACCGGTCCGTCGGAATACGAGGGACGAGCCCGGCGACCAGCCGGTACGGGATCGCCCACGGACCACGCGTCGAGGCGCTGGCCCCCGCGAGAACCAGTCCCCGCAGCCTCTCCGGGCGGCGCCGCGCGAACTCCAGCGAGGCGTATCCGCCGAGCGAGTGCCCGACGACCAGAGCCGGCCCGTGATCGAGCGAGTCCACCGCGGAGGCGATGATCTCCGTCGCCGCGTTCAGACTCCAGGGCTGGGCGGAGCGCGCGCCGTGGCCGGGCAGGTCGACGGCGGCCACCCGGAAGTCCTCTTGGAGCGCGGCGAGCTGGGGGCTCCATTGGCCCGCGCTGAACCGCGTCCCGTGGACGAAGACGATGGGTGGCGCGTCTGCAGCCGTCATGAGTCCCCCGGATCCGCTCTGTCTACGGAGCGACTCTACCGGCGGGCGTTCCCCGGCGCCGGGACACGGAAATGCTGGCCGGCCCCGACGCTCGAAGGTGCGCCGCACCGCGTGTCCCGCCTCCACCGACTTCGGCCGGTCCCTTCGGAGTTCGACCGGCTGCCGGTACGGGCCGGCATCCTGCCCGGCGTATGTACGCTTCCGGGGACCAGGGCCCGAAGGTGCTGCCCGCCGTCATCCGCCACGACGACTGAGGCCGCCCCGCGCCGGGCGGGCCGGGTCACGGTCGGCGGGGAGGGGCGGGAGATCGCGGCGGTGATATCGTCCGTCGATCGACAACTGCGCTCCCGGACGTCCTCCGGGGGCACCATCGACGGCACCTCGCGGTCCGCGGCGGCGTCGAGCGGGGAGGGGGTTCCCGGTGGTTCCGTCACCCGCCGATCGGCGGCACCCGCGAAGGCCTCCGGCCCCGCGGGCGGGGAGGGCGGGCCGCGGTGCACCGGCGGGAACCATGAGAGGCCAGGCATGACGCGCGGACACGCCAGAAGCATCGGCGATGTCGTGGCCGGGCGGTTCGAGCTCAGGGAGCACCTCGGCGCCGGAGGGATGGGCACCGTCTGGCGGGCCCACGATCCGGCGCTGGAACGCGACGTGGCGCTCAAGGAGATGCGCTCGAACGGCCACGACGACCCCGATCGGGCCGCGCACATGCGCGAACGGGCGCTGCGCGAGGCCAGGGCCCTGGCCCGGATCAACCACCCCGGCGCGGTGGCCATCTACGAGGTCGTCGACGACCGGCCCTACCCGTGGCTGGTCATGGAGTTCGTCGACGGCACCCCGCTGGACGCCTTGCTGCGCGACGGCGCGCTGACCCCCGTCCGGGCCGCGCGCATCGGCCTGGACGTCCTGTCCGCCCTGCGGGCCGCCCACGCGGCGGGCATCCTGCACCGGGACGTCAAGCCCGCGAACGTGCTCGTCCGCCCCGACGGCAGCGCGGTCCTGACCGACTTCGGCATCGCCGCCCTCCAGGGCTCCCGCACCCTCACCGCCACCGGCGACCTCATCGGCTCCCCCGAGTACATCGCCCCGGAACTCATCCGCCGCGAGGAGGCCCCGGCCGGCCCGGCCAGCGACCTGTGGGCGCTCGGCGTCCTGCTGTACGTGTGCGTCGAGGGCGCGAACCCGATGCGGCGCGAGAGCGTCTGGGAGGTCCTCGTCGCCGTCTGCGACGAGGACGTGCCGCCCCCGCCGAACGCCGGCCCGCTCGCCCCCGTCATCTCCGCCCTGCTCACCAAGGACCCGGGCGGGCGGCCGGACGCCGAGGAGACCGCCAGGGCGCTCACGGCCGTCCGTGACGAGCGGCCCACCGTCGTGGAACCCGGCGCGACCACGGGCACCCGGGGGCCCGCCGACGCCGCCGACAACACCGGTGACGACGGTGAGCCGACCCGGCCCCTGCCGCGCCCCTCCGGTGAGAACCCCGAACCCGCCCCGGGCACCACCGTCGAACCGCTCCGCCCCACCACACCGGCTCCCGCCCGCGGGCGGCGCCTCACCTGGGCGCTCATCGCCGCCGCCGCGCTCCTCGCCGCCGGGGCCGGCCTCGCCACGGCCCTGCTGCCCGACGCGCACACCACGGCCACCCCCGCCCCCACCGGCCCCGCCGTCACCCCGTCCGCGTCCGCCGGCCCCACGCCGTCACCGTCCGCGGCGGGCCTGTGGATCGCCCAGCTCTCCGCGATCCCCCACGGCGCCGACCCGGGCGCCCGCGACAAGGAACTCCTCGCCACCCAGCGCCAGATCCCCGGCGCCAGGCTCCTCGACAGCGACGACTGGAAGTCCCTCCAGCCGGGGTACTGGGTGATCTACACCACCGGCGACTTCCCGGACGGCGACAGCGCCCTCGCGTTCTGCACCCAGTACGGCCGCAGCAAGTGCGCCGGCCGCTACCTCAGCCAGGACAAGGCCGACATCCGCTTCATCTGCCTACCCCCGACCACCTCCGGACAGCCCTCCACCCGCGACGGCTGCCACCGCCCCTGACCAGCGACCGCGCCGGCCTCCCGCCGCAGGTCCGGGCGCGGGTGCGCGCCGCATCGTCACGGCAGCCGCGCGGCCTGCAGGCACGGATGGGCGATCGTCCTGCCGGGTGTGCCCACCACCATGGCCACCTCACCGTTGATCTCCACCCGGAGCGTGCCGTCGGCGCTCTCCCGGACCAGGTTTCCCCCGGGACCGACGGCGTCGGTGACATGGACCACGACGACCGTCGGCGGGCCGTGTCCCGCGACCGGCCCCGGCAGGGTCACCGCGTAACGGCGGCTGAGGTTCCTCATGCCCGGCCTCCTCACTCCCCCGCGCCGTGCGACTACCCGCGCCACGGTGACACCACGCAGCCGTCCGACAGATCCACCGGAGCAACCGTTTCCCGCACGGGCGGCCGGAAACGAGGCCGCGCCTGTTGGCGGCGGGTGCCGCCCCCGGTGTGAGCGATGCGGCGATCGGGGCAGGCGCGGGGCATGGTGCAGATCGGATACACGATGATGACCGAGCAGCGCGGCCCCCGCGGGCTGGTCGCGGACGTGGTGCGCGCCGAGCGGGCCGGTTTCGACTTCTCGGTGGTCTCGGACCACTCGTTCCCCTGGCTGGACGAACAAGGCCACGCGCCCTACGCGTGGGCGGTGCTCGGTGCCGCCGCGCAGGCCACCTCCCGGATCCCGCTCATGACGTACGTGACCTGCCCGACGTTCCGCTACCACCCCGTGGTGGTGGCGCAGAAGGCCGCCACGGTGCAGTTGCTGTCCGAGGGCCGCTTCCGGCTCGGTCTGGGCAGCGGTGAGAACCTCAACGAGCACGTGGTAGGCCGGGGCTGGCCCGCGGTGCCGGTGCGCCAGGCGATGCTCGACGAGGCGGTGCAGATCATCCGGGCACTGTTCGACGGCGGGTACGTCACCCGCCGGGGCCGGTTCTTCGACGTCGAGGGCGCCCGGCTGTGGGACCTTCCCGACCGGCCGCCGCCGATCGGGGTGGCGGTGTCCGGGCCGGACTCCTGCGCACTGGCGGGCCGCCTGGCCGACCTGGTCATCGCCGTCGAGCCGGACCCGGCACTGGTCACCGGCTTCACGGAGCACGGCGGGGCCGGGAAACCGGCGGTGGGCCAGCTGCCGGTGTGCTGGGACACCGACCGGGACGCCGCCGTCCGCCGGGCCCACGAGCAGTTCCGCTGGTTCGGCGGCGGCTGGGAGGTCAACGCCGAACTGCCCGGGACGGCGGGGTTCGCCGCCGCGAGCCGCTTCGTCCGCCCCGAGGACGTCGCCGGGGCCATCCCCTGCGGTGACCGCATCGAGGACTTCGTCGAGGCGGTGCGGCCCTTCGTCGACGCGGGCTTCGGGGAGGTCGCCCTGGTCCAGGTCGGCGGGGACAGCCAGCCCGCCTTCCTCGACTGGGCCCGGGACACCCTGCTCCCGGTGTTGCGCGCGGCGTTCTGAACCCGACCGTGCCGGGCCGCACCGGGCCGAACGCGGTCCCCCTGCGGGGGGCCGTCCGTCAGCCGGGGGAAACCGTGGGAGAGTCGGCCACCGTCCCGCGCGCGATGCGGGCGCGGCCGTCGAACGGCAGGACGACGAGGTAGAGCAGGCCGGCGTCCTCGACCCGGGCCAGCGTGGTGGACGTGTCGCCCACCGCGAGCGCCTCGGCGGCCGGGCCGGCCTCCTCCGTCATCCGGTCGAGCCGCGCGTGGGACCGGGCGAGGTCCTTCGCCCGGCCGGTGATCCAGGTGGCGATCCCCGCGCCCCGGCGCAGCGCGGTGAGCAGGTCCGCGCGCAGCGGCCCGTCGTCGGCCTCCCGGAGGATCAGGTCGTGCAGGCGTTCCTGCCCGCACGGCTCGGTCGGCGCCGCCTCGGCCAGCGCCCGGCAGGTGCGGCACGACGCCAGGCCCTGGGGCTCGAAGAGGTGCAGGTACCACGTGAGGTAGCGGCCGCGGATGCCGCACAGCGTACGGCCCGTGCCCCCGGCGTGCTGGACGCCGGGCACGCCGTGGACCTCGACGGCGGGGAACTCGGCGGGTTCCCGCGCGGTGGCGAATGACCACGTCCGGACCGGGGCGTCGGTGTCGGGGGTGTCGGCCATGCGCAGCAGGATGTCACGCCGCCGACGGCACGGTCGCCGGCCCGGCCGCCGGCACCGCCCGCCGAGGGCGGCTACGTGCCCCCGTCCTCGCCCTCGATGTCGGCGGCGGTCCGGGTGGCTTCGGCGGTCGCGTCGTAGCGCTCGCGCGGCGGCTCGTGGTCCGGGGCCGGGGTGGGGGCGGAGCGGGTGCCCGACGCCCGGTCGCCGTAGGAGCGGTCGGCGCTGGCCTCGTGCTGCGGTCTGGCCTGGTGCCGCGAGTGGGCGGCGTCGCCCGGGGAGGGTGTGGCCGGCTTCCGGTGGTACTTCATGGTGCTCCCTGTGTCGTCGCCGGGCGGGCCGCGGGCCGGTACCGGTGTCAGCGGGTGGGTCTGCGGCTGCCGTGCTTGGCCCGGAGCGCGCCGAGCAGCAGGGCCACGAGGAATACGATGACGCCGATGACGAGCAGGTAGAGCAGGCCTTCGGCGACCGCGCCGATCAGGCCCAGCACGATCGCCACGATGACCAGCAGCAGGATCCATGCCATGGGGGGTGCCTTCCTTCTTCCAGGTCGGGTCGGGTCAGGGTCGGGCGAGGCGGCGTTCGCCGCCGGCGCCGGCGGTGTAGGGGCGCTGGTAGTGGGCGAAGACGGCTGGTTCCTGCTCGGCCGCCAGCACTCCGTCGGTGTCGATCGCCGGAGCGTCCTTCACCAGGGCGCGGGGGAAGGGCACCTTGAGGTAGCCGGGCCCGACCACGGCCTCCTCCACGGGGACGAAGACCAGGCGGTGGCGGGTCGGGAACCCGACGGTGACCGTGGCGAACGAGGGCTCCTCGGTGACCGTGTCCACGTAGACGGATTCCAGCGTGCCGATCTTCTTGCCGTCCTGGTCCAGGACGGGGTGCTGACGCCACTCCCGGATGTCGCCGATCCGGATCATCCGCGCCTCCCTCCGGTTCGACCCGCGTGGGCGAGGGGCTCCCGGGGTCTTCTCACCGGTACGGCCCCCGTGCCAGGTCGCTCCGTTCCCCTGACCATGGGGGTGATGGACCCGCGTCTACCCCGGCCGCCCGGGGCCACACCCGTGGTGCCCGAAGCGGCGTCGGCGGTGCCGCACGACCGCACGAGGAGGTCGCGGGAGCGACCGAGGAAGGACGGGTGCCGGGCATGATCCGGAAGTTGCAGGCGGTCGTGCTGGACTGCGCCGATCCGGTGCGGCTCGCGGAGTTCTACGCGGGCCTGCTCGGCGGCCGGGTGGTCCCCGACCCGCAGGACCCGGGCTGGGTCGAGGTCCACGGGTTCGAGGGGACGCCGCTGGCCTGCCAGCGGGTCGACGACCACCAGGCACCCCGGTGGCCCGGGCAGCAGCACCCGCAGCAGCTCCACCTCGACTTCGACGTGGACGACCTCGACGGGGAGGAGCGGCGCGCGCTCGCCCTCGGCGCGAGGGTCCTGGAGCGCACCGACCGGCTGCGCCCGGACGCCAACTGGCGCGTCTACGCCGACCCGGCGGGCCACCCGTTCTGCCTCTGCGTCCACTGAGCCCCGGCGGGCTCCGCCAAGACCTGTCCCGGCCTCGCGGCCGCCCCGGCGAGGGCCGTCATCGGCCCTCGCCGGGGCGGCCGGGGCGGTGTGACGGCGGCCGCGGCGGGTAGCCGCCTTCACGGCCCGGTGACGGGATCGCCCCGGCGGCGGGCCCCCTGCCGAGAGGAGAGGGCCGTGACCCAGCCCCAGCAGCACGAGCCGAAGGACCCCGCGGCGACACCGGAGACGCCCGAGTCCCGTATGACCGGCGAGGGTGGCCCGCCCCCGGAGCACGAGGAGGACAAGCGCGCCGAGGACGGGCCCGAGTACGCGACGACCGAACCCGCCGCACCCGTCGATGAGCCCCCGCCCCAGGAGCCGCCGGACTGACGGACCGTCCCGCGTGCCCGGCGGCGTCGGCCCCGGGTGCCGCGGGCAGGGCGCGCCACCCGCCTGCCGGAGCCCGCGGTGCGAGGGGCGGACACGGCGGTGACACTCGAAAGGCGTCCCGGGCTCTGTACAGGCGGTGCCGGCCCGGGCGCATCCGCTCACGAGAGAGGCCGGCCTGTCGGTGATGAGCGATCAGTACACCCCGCGCAACCCGGTGGAGCAGTACCCCGCTCCCCCGATGCCGGAGCAGTCCCAGCCCCACCCCGGCAGCGGCGGGGCCATGCGGCCCGCGCCCGACCACGGCGAGGAGACCTACCGCGGGTCGGGCCGGCTCGCCGACCGGGTGGCGCTGATCTCCGGCGGCGACTCCGGTATCGGCCGCGCCGTGGCCCTGGCGTTCGCCCGCGAGGGCGCCGACGTCGCGTTCTGCCACCTGCCCGAGGAACGGGAGGACGCCGAGGAGACCGGGCGCCTCGTGGTCGCGGCCGGCCGCCGGGTGCTCGCCGTCGCGGGCGACATCCGTGACGAGGGCTTCTGCGCGAACCTGGTGGACCGGTGCGTGGACACGTTCGGCGGCCTGGACGTGCTGGTGAACAACGCCGCCTACCAGATGTCGCGGCCCGAGGGGCTGACCGCCATCACCACCGAACAGTTCGACCGCGTGATGAGGACCAACCTGTACGGCATGTTCTGGCTCACCCGCGCCGCTCTGCCCCACCTGCGCCCGGGCGGGTCGGTCATCAACACCGCCTCCGTGCAGGCCTACAAGCCGAGTCCGCACCTGCTCGACTACGCCATGACCAAGGCCGCGATCGTCGCGTTCACCCAGGGCCTGGCGATGCAGCTGGCGCCCGACGGGATCCGGGTCAACGCGGTCGCCCCCGGCCCGGTGTGGACGCCGCTGATCCCGGCGACCATGGACGAGGAGAAGGTCGCCCACTTCGGTGAGCAGTCCCCCCTCGGCCGCGCCGCCCAGCCCGCCGAGATGGCCCCCGTCTACGTCTTCCTCGCCTCCCAGGAGGCCTCCTACATCACCGCCGAGACCGTCAACGCCACCGGCGGCACCCCGCTGCCCTGAACCGCCCCTCCCCGGGGCCGCCGGGCCGCGCCCGGGCCCGCCGGGGCCGACGGGGCCGACGGGCCGTCAGAGATCGTCGCGGGGCCGTTCCGGGCCGGGCGAGCTCTCCCCCAGGGCTCCATCGTTCACCCCGGAGGGTGATCGCGGCGGGGAAACGCGGGTGCCGTCAGGGGCCACGGGGTTAGGTTTCCCGGCGGGCCGCGTCGAGGGGCGCGCCGGCGGCCGGGCCGCACGGACGAGTGATCCACGGTGCCGCCCGGCCCGGTGGCGCGTTGTACGTGGTGCCGCTCCGTCCACCCCGTCCCCCCTTTGGAGTTCCCCATGACGTCCGCGCCCTTACCCGACCCCGACCCCCGCAGCCCGCTGCGCCGCGGTCTCGGCGAGTGGCGGATCGGGCTGGTGGCCTGGCGGTTGATCGTCCTGCAGGCGGCGCACCCGGCCGTGGCGGCCGGCATGACCCGGTACTCCACCTACCGGGCGCACCCGTGGCGGCGCATCGAGCACACCCTGGACAGCGGGGCGCGGCTGTTCTCCGCCGGGCCGCAGGAACGCCGCCTCGAAGTCGCCCGGCTGGCCCGCACCCACCGCCGCATCCAGGGCACCGACGAGGCGGGGCGCCCGTACACCGCCGAGGACCCGGCGGTCCGCGCCTGGGTGATGGTGACGCTGTACGAGGCCATCACGGCGATGCACGCACTGTCCGGCGCCCGGCTCGGGCCCCGTGAACTCGACGCGCTGTACGCGGAGTTCAGGGACGTCTGCGAGGCGCTCGGCATCCCCGGCGAGGCGCTGCCGCCGACCGCCGCGGACGTGCCGGCGTACATGGAGCGCCATGTGCGCGAGGTCCTGGAGTACGGCGACCTGGTGCGCCACCTGCTGTTCGAGATGCTGCGCGAGGCGCCCGCGCCGCGCCGGCTGGGACGGCTGCGGCCCCTGTGGCCGCTGCTGCGCATCGCGGCGGCCCGGGTGCTGAGCGGCCTCACGGTGGCGGACCTGCCGCCGGTGTGGCACGAGCGGTTCGGCACCCGCCCGGCCCGCTCCGCCGTCCTCCTGTCCTGGGCGGTGCACCGCGGCACCCGGCACGTCATGACCCGCCTGCCGGAGCACCTGCGCTACCGCCACCGCTCCCCCGTCGGCGGCGGACGACAACTCCCCCGGCGCACACCGGCCCGCCCGCTGCCGCAGCCCCGCGCCGCCGACTCCCGCCGGGCCCGCCTGGAGACCTTCTTCCACCAGGTGCTGGACCAGACCGGCGACGGACGGGTCGACACGGCCGACCTCCAGGCCATGGTCCACACCGTCTGCTGGCAGCTCGAACTGCCCGCCGAGCGGGAGGACGTCCTCTACGCCGCGTTCGAGACCTGGTGGCGGCAGCTGCGCCCGGCCATGGACGCCGACGGCGACGGCACGGTGGACTGCGAGGAGTTCGTGTCCGCGATGCTCGCCGGCCTCGACCGGGACCCGGCCTACCTGGACCTGGGCCTGACACCGGCGGTGCGCGCCCTGTTCCGGGCCGCCGACACCGACGGCAGCGGCCACCTGTGCGCCGACGAATACCGCGTCCTGTTCGGCGGCTCCCGGGTCCACCCGGCCGAACTCAACGACGGCTTCCGCCAGTTGGACACCGACGGCGACGGCCGGATCAGCGAGGAGGAGTTCGTCACCGCGTTCGCCGACTTCTTCACCGCCCGCACGGACACCGTCGCCGGCACCGCCCTCCTCGGCCGCCCCTGAACACCGGCCGGCGGGGGCACGTGGCCGGGCACGGGCCGGGCGGTGCCCCCGGGGCCCTAGCGGTAGTCCCTCTCGAAGCCGAGGGCCTCGCAGTCCTCGCGGGTGACGGCGTCCGCGCCCTCGCCCTCGAAGGCGGCGTAGCACTCGACCTCGCCCCGGTGGTCGTCCCCCACCACGACGGTGAAGATCTTGAGCATCCGTTCGCCGTTCACCCGCACCCGCAGGCCCGCGAAGGGGGCGCAGGGCAGGGTGCACACCTTGCTCCACTGGCGGTCGTTCGCGAAGGTGATGACGCTGACGCGCACCGGGACACCGGTTCGCGCCGTGCGTGCGGCGCCGGAGGGCTCGGAAAATTCGACGAAGCCGAGCGATGCGCACTCCTTCACGGTGGGTTCGTGCCCGTCGTCGCCCGCCACCACGCAGGTCACGGCGCCGTCGGGGTCGTCGACGAGCACCGTGACGACGTTCAGCACCTCGTAGGCGTCGACGCGCACCCCCATGCCGGGGAACGGGGCGAAGGGCAGGTCCAGGTCCCGTACCCAGCTCTTGCCCTCCGCCTCGATGAGGAGGCGCACCTCGAAGGGGCCGGCCTGGTCCTGGCTGCGCATGTGTTCCTCTCCCCGCCCTCACCGGTCGTCGGCCGCCGCCCCGGGGGCATCGATCCACCCGGTCCTGCGGCCGCACAGAGGCTAACAGCCGGCCCCGAAACGCCCCATCCCGGGCGGCGTTCGAGAAGCGTGGGCGGCGGATGGTGGCGAGCAGGCGCGAGGGGCGCGGAAATCCGTGGACGGACCGACGGACGGTCACGTACCGTGTGGCTTCACGCCCTGAGACGAACGGAAGGAGGCGAGTGCCGTGCGGTTCACACCTTTCCAGCGCTCCCTCTTCCGCTGTCCCGGCGTGGCACGTCAGTTCTGACCGGGAGCGCTCCGAGCAGCCTGTATCCCGGAGGAATCCATGACCGGTCCGGTCATCCGCGCGCTCAGCGCGAGCGACGCCCATCTCTTCGACGCACTTCCCGACCCCCTGGGCGCCCGTGAGGCCCATCGGCTCACCCGTTTCCGTCCCGAGTGGAAGCGCGTGGCCCTGCGCGACGGCGAGGTCGTCGCGCGCGGCGCGTGGTGGGGCGGCCCCGACGACGCGGAGCCCGTCAACATCAACTGGTTCGACGTGGCCGAGGGCGAGGAGGAGGCGGGGGCCGAGCTCCTGCGCTCCGCTCCCTGGCAGGTCGAACTGGAGATCAACCTGCCCGGCGGCTGGCGGGAGGAGCCCGGCCTGCGTGCCGGCGCCGAGGCGCGCTTCGCCGCCGCACGGGCCGCCGGGTACGAGCTCCTGGTGGAGCGCTTCCTGTACCGCTGGACCCCGGAGCGGGGTCTGCCCGAGCGGCCCGGACGCCTGCGCTTCAGCGCCGAACCCGACGACGCCGTGTTCTTCGACGCGTTGCGCCGCATCCACTCGGCCACCCTGGACGCCCACGCGCTCAGGGCCGTCGAGGAGGGCGGTCTCGACCGGGCCGCCCAGGAGGAGCTGGACTTCTTCCACTGGTGCCCCTCCCCGCGGGAGTGGTGGCAGGTCGCGCACACGCCGCAGGGCGACCTGGCCGGCATCCACATCCCGGCCCACAATCCCTCCGGCCCGACCATCGGCTTCATCGGGGTCGTCCCGGAGCAGCGCGGTCGCGGTTACGCCTTCGACCTCCTCGCGGAGTGCACCCATCTCCTCGTCGAGCAGGGCGCGGAGTTCATCGGCGCGGCGACGGACCGGGCCAACGTCCCCATGGCCGCGAACTTCGCCCGGGCCGGCTTCCCCGTCGTCCGTGAACGCGTCAACTTCCACCCGGCGGGACGGGCGGGCTAGCGAGGAGGAGTACGCGGTGAGCGGTCCGGTCCGGGGGCGGGCCCGGACCGCTCACCCGTGCCCGGCGGCGTGCCGGTCGGCAGGTGTGAACGTGCCCTTCGCGTCAGGTGACGCCCGGGCGTGGGCCCGCCTCAGCGTCCTTCGGCGGCGGCCGGGTCGGGGCCGGTGGTGCGGGCGGTGACCAGGCCGGATTCGTAGGCGGCGATGACCGCTTGGGCGCGGTCGCGGACGTCGAGTTTGGCGAAGAGGTTGGTGATGTGGTTCTTCACCGTGGAGTGGCTGATGTCCATCGCGTGGGCGATCGCGAGGTTGTCGAGTCCGGTGGACATCAGCCGCCACACCTCCACCTCGCGGGGCGTGAGGTCGCCGGTGGTGGCGGCGGGCGGGGGCGGGGCGCCCTGGGGGGTGCGGACGTAGGTGGAGATGAGGCGGGTGAGCAGGCGCGGGGCGACGGCCGCCTCGCCGGTGTGGACGGTGCGGATCGCCGCGCCCAGGTCCTCCGGGGAGACGTCCTTGGGGAGGAAGCCGTGGGCGCCGGCCCGCAGCGCGGCCACCACGTACTCGTCCATGTCGAAGGTGCTGAGCGCCAGGACGCGGCAGCCGGGCAGGGTGCGGGCCAGTTCGGCGGTCGCGCCGACGCCGTCCAGGACGGGCATGCGGATGTCCATCACCACGACGTCGGGGCGCAGCCGGTGGGCGAGGGTGACGGCCTGTCGTCCGTCCTCGGCCTCGCCGACGACGTCGAAGGCGGGGTCCGGGGAGAGGATGAGGGACAGGCCGCGGCGGACGAGGGGTTGGTCGTCGGCGATGAGGATGCGGATGGCCGGGGTGGTGGTCACCGGTTCACCTGCGCGGGCCGGAGGGCGGCGGCCCCGGTGGTGTCGGTGGTGTCGGTGTCGTGCGGGGGCAGGGGCAGGTCGGCGTGGACGGCGAAGCCGCCGTCGGGGTGGGGGCCGCATCGCAGGGTGCCGCCGTGGAGGGTGACGCGTTCGCGCATGCCGATCAGGCCGTGGCCGCCGCCGTCGCGGGCCGGGCCGGTGGTGGGGGGCGGGGTGGCGGGGCCGTCGTCGCGTACGTCGATGGTGAGGTGGTCCGGGTGGTGGGTGAGGTGGACGCGGACGCGGGCGGGTCCGGCGTGTTTGCGGGCGTTGGTGAGGGATTCCTGGACGATCCGGAACACGGTGAGGCCGAGGGTGGGTGGCAGGGGGCGGGGGGTGCCGTGGACGGTGAGGTCGGTGGGCAGGCCGTCGCGGCGGGCCTCGTCGACGAGCCGGTCGAGGTCGCGGACGCCGGGCTGGGGTGCGGGCGGGACGGTGTCCGGTTCGTCGCCGGCCCGTAGGACGTCGAGGAGTTGGCGCATCTCGCTCAGGGCGAGGCGGCCGGAGGATTCCAGGGTGACCAGGGCGTCGCGGGCGACGTCGGGGTTGGCGAGGTTGGCGCGGGCGCCGCCGGCCATCAGCTGCATGGTGGTGATGTGGTGGGCCACGATGTCGTGCAGCTCCCGGGCGATGCGGCGGCGTTCCTCGGCGACGGCGCGGTCGGCCAGCAGTTCGCGGTGGGCGGCCACCTGGCGCTGCCAGCGGGAGAACGCGAGGCCGGCGCCGGCCACCAGGAGGGCGGAGAACGGGGTGGAGACGGCGGCCTGCCAGGAGGGCGTGTGGAAGTGGCTCTGGCTCAGGAGCGTCACCAGCGAGGTCACGGCGGCCGCGGCGGCGGTCACCGGGAGGGGGCGGGCCCGGGCGACGGAGTAGAGGGCGACGACCAGGACGGCGCCGAAGTGGGTGGTCGTCGGCGCGGACAGGTCGGCGGCGGCGGTGAGCGCCAGGACGGCGGCGAGGGCCGCCAGCGGGCGCCGGCGCCGGGCGAGCAGGGGCAGGGCGGACAGGACGACGGCGAGGAAGCCGGGCACGCTGGTGCCCTGGCCGGTGTCGGTGTGGTTGAAGAGCAGGTAGCCGATCAGGTCGATGGCGCAGGCGCCGACGGCGACCAGGGCGTCGGAGTGGGTCCACGGCGTGCCGTCGGGGCGGCTGGCCGGTGTGCCGTCGGGCCGGTGCCGCGGCGTGCCGTCCGGCCGGCCACCCGGTGCGCCGTCCGTCGCGTTCGGCGGTGTGCCGTCCGTGGTCGCCCCTGGGCGCCGGTGCAGCCCGTTCAACTTGCCCCTCCTGGCTGATCAGCGGTGATGTCCCCATTCTGGCATCGGTGCCCGGGGCCGGACGTGGTCCCCGGGGCCGAGGGCGGGAGGGCGGACCAGGACCGTGGTCCTGGTCGCGGGCCGGTGGGGGTCCTGGGGCCCGGGGTGGGATCGTCCGTTGCCACGACGCCCGGCAGGGCCCGCGCCTGATGGTCTGGAGGCCGGCCGGGAACCCCCGGCGTCGAGGCCGACGTTCGCGTCGATGAGCCGGAGGGCATCGTGATCCGCGCACTGACCGGATTCTCCACCAGACACGCCTGGAAGGTCATCGCCCTGTGGGCGGTGCTGGGCATCG
Organism: Kitasatospora sp. NPDC004240; assembly: GCF_053603215.1. Classification (NCBI taxonomy): domain Bacteria; kingdom Bacillati; phylum Actinomycetota; class Actinomycetes; order Kitasatosporales; family Streptomycetaceae; genus Kitasatospora; species Kitasatospora sp. NPDC004240. The sequence goes on from NZ_JBSGFD010000034.1 coordinate 14,118, forward strand.
GGCTGACGTTGCTGAGTCCGATGCTGATGGAGCGTGTCACCCAGTCCCGGGCGGGTGACTTCCTGCCGGCCGGCTACGACTCGGCCGCGGCGTTGCGGATCGCGGAGGACGACTTCGGGGTGCGGCCCGACGCGACCACGGTGACGGTGCTGGTCGCCCGCGCCGACGGCAGGGCGCTGAGCGTCGCGGACCAGCAGCGGGTCGAGGCCGAGGCGGCGGAGCTCGCCCGGCGCCGGGTCGTCATGCCGAGGAAGGAGGACGATCCCGCCTTCCTGGTGCCCGATCACTCCCAGACCCCCCGGATCGCGCCGGGGGTGGTGGCGCCCGACCGGGGCTTCGAGCTGCTCTCCGTGGAGCTGACCGGGAGCGCCGCGAGCGAGGGTGTGCAGGGTGTGTTCCGGGCCTTCCGGGACTCGGCCCGCGCGCAGTTCGCGCAGGCCGGGATGCGCACCGGGTTCACCGGAGGTCTGGCGGAGGCCGCCGACACGGCGGACGCCAACCGGGGCGCCACCAAGCTCGCCGGCATCCTGGTCTCGGGGCTGATCGTGCTGCTGAACGTGCTGGTCTTCCGCAGTGTCCTCGCGGCCGTGCTGCCGTTGCTGGCGGTGGCCCTGATCGGGGGTGCGGCGGGCGGGGCGGTGGCCGGTGCGGCGGCGCTGACCGGGCTGAAGCTGGACGCCTCGACGCCGGGTCTGATCTCCGTGGTCCTGCTGGGCATCGGGATCGACTACCTGTTGTTCCTGCTGTTCCGCTTCCGTGAGCACCTGCGGGCCCGGCCGGGGCAGAACGCCCGTGAGGCGGCCGCGGAGGTGTCCGGGCGGGTGGGCACCGCGATCACCTCGGCCGCGCTGACCATCGTGGCGGCCTTCGCCACCCTGGGCGTGGCGAGCTTCGGGCAGTTCCGGGCGCTCGGTCCGGCGATCGCCGTCGCGGTCCTGATCATGCTGCTGGGCAGTCTCACCCTGATGCCGGCCCTGCTCGCCGCCTGCGGCCGGGCGATGTTCTGGCCCTCCCGCGCCCTGCGGCGCCCGGCCCGTGAGGGCCTGGCCGCCCGCTTCGGCGTGCTCCTCGCCCGCCGGCCGTTCGCGCTGGCGCTCGCCTGCGTCGCGCTGCTCGGCGCGCTGGCCGCCGGGACGGCCGGGATCCGGATGGACTACGGCCAGGGCGGCGGCTCCGCGACCCCGGCGGCGGCCACCGCCGCGGAGATCTCCCGGGCGCTGCCGGCGGGCGTGTCCGACCCGACGAGCGTGTACGTGGCCACCACGGACGGCGCCGCCCTCGACGGCGGCCGGCTCGACGGCCTCTCCCGCGCCCTCGCCCGTGTCGACGGCGTCGGCCAGGTCGCCGCGACCGTCCTGAACGCCGACCGCCGTGCCGCCCGGATCGACCTCTTCCTGACCGCCGACCCGCAGAGCCCGCGCGCCCGTGAGCTCGCCTCCGGGCCGGTGCGCGCCGCGGTCGCCGCCCACACGCCCGCCGGGACGCGCGCCCACGTCGGCGGCACGGCGGCCGTCTTCGCCGACATCTCCACCGCCGTCGACCGTGACCTGCGCATCGTCTTCCCGGTCGCGGCCGCCCTCATCGCCCTGATCCTGCTGCTGCTCCTGCGCAGCCTGCTCGCCCCGGTGGTGCTGATGCTCGCCGTCGGCCTGGGCTTCGCCGCCACCCTGGGCGCCGCGACGCTGCTGTTCCAGCACCTGCTGGACGAACCCGGCGTCAGCTTCACCCTGCCGCTGGTGCTGTTCCTGTTCGTCGTGGCCCTCGGCACCGACTACAACATCCTCATCACCGACCGGATCCGCGAGGAGATGCGTCACCCCGGCCCGGCCCGCGCCGCCGTCGCCCGCGCGGTGCGGCACACCACCCCGGCGATCGCCACCGCCGGCCTCGTGCTGGCCGGCTCCTTCGCCACCCTGGCGGCCACCCCGGGCAGCGAGCAGGTCGCCTTCGCGCTGACCCTCGGGATCCTGCTGTCCGCCCTCGTGCTGTCCCTGGCGCTCGTCCCGGCCCTGGCCGCCCTCCTGGGCCGGGCCCTGTGGTGGCCGGTGCGGCCCACGCCCCGTACCGCTACGGCCGTGCCAACCGGTCCGGCCGCCCCGGAGTACGGCGCGGAGCGCGTTCCCGTGCCCTGACCCGCCCGGCTCCGACGCCACAGGCCCGGCCCGCACGGTGCGGGCCGGGCCTTCCCCCCTCCGGTCCGCGGGGTCAACTCAGCTGGCCCGTCGACCGGTTGTAATCGACGATCGCGCCCGTGTACGAACCCGCCACCGCGGCGTGCACCGCTTTGAGGTACGACGCCCGGGCCGGGTTGTTGAGCCACTTCAGGAACACCGCGCACAGCTTCTCGTCCTGGAGGATCGACATCAGCTCGCGCGGGCTGCCGTTCGCCGTCAGCAGTTCTCGCGGTGGCCGGTTGTCCGTCTCCCACGCCCGCCCGGCCCACATCGCCGCCACGACCGTCGTCGACAGCGTGCGGCGAACCTCCACACTGCGCCGCACAGCGGTGTCGATGACCTCCTCGTCCTGCGTCCGGTCACCCGGCCTGAACAGTTCCACCGCGATGTGCACCAGCACCTGGGCGGCCGCCACGACCGTGTTGTGCTCGCCCGCCGCCTTGGCGCCCGCGTCGACGGCCTCGGTGATCAGGACGATCGCCCCGGCCGCCATGACGCCCTTGGCCTTGTCCGCCTCCGCCTCTTCCTTGTAGTCGGCGCGGGTACGGGCCGAGTCGAGCGTCGCGATCAGGGCCACCGGCCCGGCCAGCCTGCGCTTGATCTCCTCGCTGCGGTTGGCCAGGTTCTTCCGGGTGTCGCCGAGCAGCCGGTCGACGGTGAGCGTGACGTACAGCAGGTCCTCGGTGAACAGCGCCTCGTTCTCCGCCGGATCGGCCGCCAGCGCGCCCAGCACAGACCGCAGTGCCTGCTCCTCGAAGGCGGCGTGGAACTGCGGTATGCCCGGCGTGATCGCGTCCTCGAAGCGCGCCCGCACGTACGGGGTGGGCTGCGGGACGATGCGCTCGGGGGCGGCCGGGTCGAGGGCGAGGGCGACATCGTTGAGGTAGCCACGCACGATGCGGCCGAAAGCCGGGCGCAGCCCGTCCGGCAGGTCGTCGCCGACCGCGTCGTGCGCGGCCCGCACGGCGGCCGCGGCAACTGTGGACCCCTCCTGGGTGTGTGGGGTGCGGCGGTCGGCCTCGGCGGCGGCCGCCAGCAGTTCACCCACGGCCGCGTTGCCCGGGTGCCAGCGCAGCCGCACGCCCGCGCCGCTGAGGGAGGCCGGGTGGTTGCTGCCGCTGATGAGCGCGCGCAGTGTCTCCAGGTCCGGCGAGCCGCTCGGGGAAAGGTAGGCGCGGGCGGCGATCGGGTTCTTGGCGAGGGCCTGAACGGTCCGGGTGGACCGTTCCTCGGCGCTGGCGATGTGGAAGGCGGTCACGACGGTGAGCACGAGTGCGATCGCCCCGCCGAAGAAGAAGCCGGCGGCGGCCGCTTCCTCGTCGAACCCCGCTCCGAGGAGGCCGAACGCGGCGCCCAGCACCACGATGCCGAACAAACAGGCACCGGCGAGCGCGAGCTCGTCGGACAGCCCCCAGTCGATCAGGGTGCGCACGACCGGCATGAAGAGGTCGGACCAGATCCAGTTGCAGCAGACGTTGCGCCAGAGGAAGCAGTAGACGGGGAGGTACCAGAGGTAGTGCGCGATCCAGTCGATCACGTGACCCCAACCCTTCCGAGGGCTCGGTCGTTCCGGTGTGTCGGCGTGAACTGCCGGGCTTTGGAATGGAGTCGAGGAACCCGTTCAGGCGTTCGGATGTGCACCGAGGGCCCGGCGGTCCCGCAGGGCCTTCGTGTCTCGTAGCGGGGGCGGGATTTCAACCACGGCGCCTCTGGGCAATCGGTCCAGCGGGCCGCCGAGCCGTTCCACTCCGGTCGGTGGGATCACCATAGAGCGTCCCGAGCCGGCAGTGCCAGCAACTTCCGATCTGTTCACGGGGAGTTGGGCGGTGCGCGGATCCGGACGGACGCGCGGCCCGACCCTCCGGGGCCGCCAGGGGTTCTGCCGTATCCGTATCGCTACATCTCGGTTCGATTGCTTCGAAGGCCGGGGGCAGCTCCGGTTCGGTACCTGTGGAGGACGAACGAGGCGTCCCAGCCCTCCCGAAAGGCCAACTGCTCTGAAAATCAAGCTCATTTGCAAGGCCTGCCACGAGGACGTCGAGCTGCGCGACGGCGTTCTCGCCCGCCACTGGCGCGACAGCGAGCCGCCCTCGCCGTGCCCTGCCTCCTACGGCCCCGCGAACCGGGCCCGCCTTCCGACCCGTGCCGACGAAAAGAGGCGGGAGCTGAGGATGGCCTCACGGGCCCTGCGACGCCAACGGCTGCGCGCGGCGCACGACGCCGCCCGACTCGCGATGGACCCGCACGATGCCGATCCGGTACCGGCCCCGGCGCTGCTGCCGAAACACGAGGGCCGCTGGTACGTGGCCGTCATGCTGCCCGGAACGGGCCCGGCGGACGTCTGGCTGCCCGACATGACCCGGGGCGACCAGCGGCGGTACATCGGACGCTACCTCCCCAACACACACGGCCTGCGATGGAACACCGCGCGGCACTGCTGGAGCGTCCCCACCCGCCACTTCCGGGAGTTGGCGTCACACCTGCTGCGTTTCCACCCGACGATCATGCTGGGCCGCGAGTTCAACCCGAATGAGAGGTGCAACGGTTCCTGCCGGCACGCGACGGGACTGGACTGCCAGTGCTCATGCCTGGCGAAGTTCCACGGGAGGGGGCGGTGGAAGGCAGGGTGGGTCGAGGTGAGCGAGTTCGACACCCTCCACCGGGGGTCGTCCTGGCACTGGACCCTCTTCTCCCGGCACGGCGAGTCCCGACCCCGCTCTCTCCAGCGCGGGACGGGGGGCTGACCGGTCAGTACGCCGCGAGCCGCTCCACCAGGGCGATCGCCCGGGTCAGCGACTCCCGCTCCTCGTCGGTCAGTTCCGCCTCGATCGCCCGGGCGAGCCAGTCCGTCCTGCGTCCGCGCTCCTCCTCCAGCAGCGCCTGCCCCGCGGGGGAGAGTTCGACCAGGCTCTTGCGGCCGTCGGTGGGGTGCGCCCGGCGCATGATCAGCCCCTGGTCCATGAGCAGTCCGACGGCCCGGGCCATGGACTGCGGCCGCACCCGCTGGTCGGCCGCGAGTTCGCTGGTCGTCATCGCACCGCTGCGGTCCAGCGCGCCGAGGACGGCCACCTGGCCGAACGGCATCTGGTCCTCGAGCTTGACGCGGCGCGTGAGCTTTCCCATCGCGGTGCGCAGTTCGGCCGCGACGGCGGCGGATTCCGGAAGGGGCATACCGGATGTTAACGCAGCACAGGTGTACAGCGTGGCTGTACAGCTGGGCTGCGCAGCGTGACTGAACAGCCAGGCTAAACAGCATGACTGCACAGCATTGCTGTAGAGTCTGGCGCGCCGGGTCCCGCGCCACCGTCGCCGCAGCCGAACCCCGGCACGCACGCGACAACGGGAAGGGCTCCCCATGACCGCCATCACCTCCGTCACCGGCCGCCGCGTCCTCGACAGCCGGGGCAACCCCACCGTCGAAGTGGACGTGGAGCTGGCGGACGGATCCCTCGGCCGGGCCGCGGTCCCCTCCGGCGCGTCGACCGGTGCCCGCGAGGCCGTGGAGCTGCGCGACGGCGACCCGGCCCGGTGGCACGGCAGGGGCGTCGACCGGGCGGTGCGTCACGTCAACACCGAGCTCGCGGCCGCCGTCGTCGGGCGTGAGGTGGAGGACCAGGCCGGTCTCGACGCCGCCCTCGTCGCCGCGGACGGCACCCCCACCAAGGCCAGGCTCGGCGCCAACGCGATCCTCGGCGTCTCCCTGGCCGCCGCCAAGGCCGCGGCCGCCGCCCACCGCCTGCCGCTGTACCGCTACCTCGGCGGCTGCGACGCCCGGCTGCTGCCCGTACCGATGATGAACATCGTCAACGGGGGCGCGCACGCCGACAATCCGCTGGACTTCCAGGAGTTCATGATCGCCCCGATCGGCGCGGAGAGCTTCGCCGAGGCCGTGCGGATGGGGTCCGAGATCTTCCACACCCTGCGCCGCGACCTCCTCGCCGCCGGGCACTGCACCGGCGTGGGCGACGAGGGCGGCTTCGCCCCCGCCCTGCGCACCGCCGAGGAGGCCCTGGACTTCGTGGTGGCCGCCGTCGAGCGCACCGGCTACCGGCCGGGCACGGACATCGGCCTGGTCATGGACCCGGCGTCGTCCGAGTTCTTCCGCGACGGCGTCTACGACTACACCGGGGAGGGGGTGCGGCGCACGCCCGCCGAACACGCCGACCACCTGGTCGGGTTGATCGACGCCTACCCGGTCGTGTCGATCGAGGACCCGATGGCCGAGGACGACCTGACCGGGTGGCGGGACCTGACCGCCCGGGTCGGCGCCCGCTGCCAGCTCACCGGCGACGACGTGTTCTGCACCAACGAGGCCATCCTGCGCGAGGGCATCGCCTCCGGCGTCGCCAACTCCGTTCTGGTGAAGGTCAACCAGATCGGCACCCTGACGGAGGCCCTGGCCACCGTCGACACCGCCCACCGGGCCGGCTACACCGTCGTCATGTCGCACCGCTCCGGCGAGACGGAGGACACCACCATCGCGGACCTGGCGGTGGCCACGGGCTGCGGCCAGATCAAGACCGGCTCGCTCTCCCGCTCCGACCGCACCGCCAAGTACAACCAACTCATCCGCATCGAGGAGGAGTTGGGCGACGCCGCCCGCTACGCCAGCACCACGGCCCTGCGCCGCCGCTGACCCGCCCGTCCGTCCCGTGCCCGCCTCACCGCATCGGGCACGGGGGCGGCACCGGTGCCGGCGCTCAGAAGCCCGCGGTGTCCAGGGTGAGGTCGAACGGTTCCGGCAGGCGGATCGGCGTACCGAAGGGGTGCGGGCCCTCCACCACGGCGTAGCCGAGGTCGTGGGGCTCGGAGAACAGGGTGCACTCGCGGCTCTGCCGGTCGGCCAGCAGGTAGAGCGGGGCACCGTACTGGGCGTAGCGCTTGCGCTTGGTGATGCGGTCGGTGTCGCCGTTGGATTCGGAGGTGACCTCGACGACCAGAAGGGTCTGGTCGGGGGTGAGGGCGCCGGCGCCGACGGTCAGGTCGTCGGGGATGACGGCGATGTCGGCCATGTACCAGTTCGGGGAGCCGGGCAGGTCGAGGTTGCCGGAGCCGCTGATGCAGCCGAGTTCGTCGATCCTGGCGTCGAGCTGGCGGCGGATGCGCGCGACGATGCGCTCGTGGTCCCACATCGGTGACACCAGTACGATCCGCCCCTCGATGACCTGGGCCCATCGGTGGTCGATGAGCTGCACGGCGTACTTCAGCGCTGCCTCGTGGTCCACGTGGCCGTACGCGATGGGCTGTGCGCTCATGCTCGGCTCCCTGGATCGCACGGTGTCCGCCCCGGACGTCTACGGTTCCCACCGTACCGGCCCGGGGGTGTCCCCGGCGGCCACCCGGGGCCGGCACCGGCAAAGGGAGGGGGTCTGCGGACGGGCCCCGCGGGGCCGTCCGGGCCAGTACGATCGGCCCCGACGGTCACGTCGGCCACACGCGCCCCACGGGGGTTCGGTGGCCGAACCGGGGTGCGTGGAGGGGGAGGTACGGGCATGGGTGGGGCGACGGTCCGCAGGGTGGGGGTCTATCTGGCGCATCCGCGTCCCGGCAGTTTCAACCACGCGCTGTTCGAGGCGGTCGTGGACGAGCTGCGCGGGCCCGCGGGCTGCGAGGTGGTGGCGCACGACCTGTACGCGGAGGGCTTCGAGCCGCTGCTGACCGCCCGGGAGACCGGGACGGTCGCCGACGCCGCCGAGGCCACGGACCCCCAACTGGCGCTCCACCGCGCGCAACTGGCCGACCTGGACGCGCTGGTGCTGATCCACCCGAACTGGTGGGGCATGCCGCCCGCCGTCCTCACCGGCTGGGTGCAGCGGGTGCTCGCCCCGGGCGTCGCCTACAAGCTGGGCACCGCGGACGGCGAGCCCGCCGGACTGCTGCGCGCCGCCCGCGCCCTGGTGCTGAACACCTCCGACACCCCGCAGGAACGCGAGGACGGCGAGTTCGGCGACCCGCTGCAGCGCATCTGGGCGGCCTGCGTGCTCCCCTACGTCGGCGTGGAGGACGTGCGGCGCACCGTCTTCCGCACGGTCACCGACGCCCCGCCGGCCACCCGCGAGCGGTGGCTGCGCCAGGCGCGCGCCGAGGCCGCCGCCCTCCTGGAGCCGGCCGGCGGCTGAGCCCCGGCGCCCGGCCCGCCCGCGGAATCGTGTATCGCGGGGTCGTGTATCGCGGGCGTATCGGAAACCGCATACGCCCCCGCAACGGCCCCACCTCTCCAATGGGGGTATGAACCACACCGCGCCGCCTCCGCCGGCACCGCCCCGCCGCGCCCGCGGGATCGCGCTCGCCGCCCTGGCGCTCCTCGGCGCGGCGGGCGCCGTGTTCGTCCTGCGGCGCCCGCTCATGATGACCGCCCCGGCGTGCGCGGCCGGGCGGTGGCACGGCTGCCTCGACACGTTCAACGGGGTGCTGCTCGTCACGCTGGCCACGGTGCCCCTGGCCGTGCTGGCGGCGGGGGCGCTGGCCTGTCGCCGGCGGGCCGCCGGCACCGCGGGGGCGTGGCGGACGTCGCTGGCCGAGGTGGGCCTGGTCCACGGGACGGTGCCGTTCGTGTGGCTGACCATGATGCCGGGCGGCGGGGCCGGCGTCGTCCCGGCGCGGGTGAGCCTGGTCCCGCTGCGGGACCTGGTCACCATGGGGCCGCTCGGGATCGCCGGCAACCTCCTGGTGTTCGCGGCGCTGGGGTTCTTCGCCCCGATGCGGTTCGCGGCGCTCGCGTCCGTGCCCAGGATCCTGGCGCTGGGGGCGGGCTGCTCGGCGCTGGTCGAGACCGCGCAGTACGTCCTGCGCCTGGACCGGGTGTCCTCCGTGGACGACGTGCTGGTCAACGCCGCCGGCGCCGTCCTGGCCGCGCTGGCCTCGCGCCGCTGGTGGCGCACCACCGCGCAGGCGCCCTCGGGGCGGCCCCGCCCGGTGCCGGCACCGGAAGCGGCGGGCTGAGCCCGTGCGTCCCACGGGCCCGCGTCCCCGCGTACATCGGCGGCGGACCCGGCTGCTTAGGCTTCGGACATGCGTGTACTGATCGTGGAGGACGAGCCCCACCTGGCCGAGGCCGTCCGGGACGGTCTGCGGCTGGAGGCGATCGCCGCCGACATCGCCGGCGACGGCGACCGCGCCCTGGAGCTGCTCGGCGTCCACTCCTATGACCTCGCGGTCCTCGACCGCGACATCCCCGGCCCCTCCGGTGACGAGGTCGCCCGGCACATCGTCTCCTCCGGCAGCGGCATCCCGATCCTCATGCTCACCGCCGCCGACCGGATCGACGACAAGGCCTCCGGGTTCGGCCTCGGCGCCGACGACTACCTCACCAAACCGTTCGACCTGCGCGAGCTGGTCCTGCGGCTGAGGGCGCTGGACCGCAGGCGCGCGCACGCCCGGCCCCCGGTGCGCGAGATCGCGGGCCTGCGGCTGGACCCGTTCCGCCGGGAGGTCTTCCGCGACGGACGCCACGTCGCGCTCACCCGCAAGCAGTTCGCCGTGCTGGAGGTCCTCGTCGCCGCGGAGGGCGGGGTCGTCGGCGCCGAGGACCTGCTGGAACGGGCCTGGGACGAGAACGCCGACCCCCTCACCAACGCCGTGCGCATCACCGTCTCCGCGCTGCGCAAACGGCTCGGCGAACCGTGGGTCATCGCCACGGTGCCCGGCGTCGGCTACCGCATCGACACCGGCACCGACAGCCCCCGCTCCGATGCCCCCGGCCGTCCGGGTGCCTAGACGCCCCGGGCCCAGCGCCCGTCTCAGGCTCACCCTCAGCTACGCCGGCTTCCTCGCCGTCGCCGGCGCCCTGCTGCTGAGCGTGGTGTGGGCGTTCCTGCTGCGGTACGTCCCCGACAACTCGCAGGGCCTGCTCGGGATCTCACCCAACCGTTACCTGCTGGTGCACACCTTCGCGCCCGCCGCGGCCGTGGCGATGGCCTTCCTGCTGGTGTTCGGCCTGGTCGGGGGCTGGATCCTCGCCGGACGGATGCTCGCGCCGCTCGACCGGATCGCGGAGGCGGCGCGGCTGGCCGGGAAGGGGTCGCTGTCCCACCGGATCCGCATGGAGGGCCGCCGGGACGAGTTCCGCGAACTCGCCGACGCGTTCGACTCGATGCTCGACCGGCTGGAGTCCCACGTCGCCGAGCAGCGGAGGTTCGCCGCGAACGCCTCCCACGAACTGCGCACCCCGCTGGCCGTCTCGCGCGCGCTGCTCGACGTCGCCCGCAAGGATCCCGCCCGGGACCGCGACGAGATCATCGAACGCCTGCACGCCGCCAACACGCGGGCGATCGACCTCACCGAGGCCCTGCTGCTGCTCGGCCGCGGCGAGCGCGGGAACCTCCCCCGCGAGAACGTCGACCTCTCCCTCCTCGCCGAGGAGGCCGCCGAGACGCTGCTCCCCCTCGCCGAACGGCGCCGGATCACCCTCGATGTCACCGGCACGGCCGCCCGGACCAGCGGCTGCGCGGAGCTCCTGCTGCGGATGGTGACCAACCTCGTCCAGAACGCCGTCGTGCACAACCTCCCCGCCGGCGGCACCGTGACGGTCCACACCGGCACCCACGGCGACAGCGCCGTACTGCGGGTCGCGAACACCGGCCGACGGCTCCCCCCGGAGCTGGTCCCCACCCTCACCGAACCCTTCCGGCGCGGGGCCGAACGCGTGCGCACCACCGACGAGCACGCCGGCGTCGGCCTGGGCCTGGCCATCGTGCACGGCGTCGTCCGCGCCCACGACGGCACCCTCACCCTCGCCCCCCGTGAGGACGGCGGTCTCCTCGTCACCGTCCGCCTCCCCGCCACGCCGTAGCCACCGGCCTCCGCCGCCCGGCCGCGGCAGCGGGTCAGCCCCCGGCGGGCCCCGGCGCCGCGGACACCGGGTTCCCGTCGTCCGCCTGCGCGTAGGGGCGCAGGAGGGTGGCGAGGAGTTCGGCGACGGTGGGGCCCGCGTCGGCGGGGTGGCGCAGCTGTTTGCCGGCGATGACGCTGTAGTGGTTGGTGCGGCCGCGGCGTTCGTGGCTGAGGTATCCGGCCTGTTCGAGGTCGGTGATGATGCGCTGGACGGCGCGTTCGGTGAGCAGGCAGCGGGTGGCGATGTCGCGTACGCGGATGCCGGGGTCGCGGGCGATCTGGACCAGGACGCGGGCGTGGTTGGTCAGGAAGGTCCAATGCCGCTCGGGAGCCGTGCCGTTGTCCATCCCTCCACGATAGGACCTTCCTTTCACGGCTGCCGAAACACGACAGCGAATTCGTGCAATGGTTGACATGTCTGGTGAACGGGCGAACAGTGGAGGGACAGCCGTTCGTATCGCCACCGCCGCGGATCCGTGCGACGGCCCCCGTCTGGAGATGGTGTGCGTGGACCCGATGAGCAGGGAAGGACTGGAGCGGCTCAGGTCCCGGCTGGCCGAGCGGATCGGCGCGCCCTGCGAACACGGGCAGGACGCCTGCCGGGTGGAGCCGCTGCGCCGGCAGGTGCGCCACGCGGTGACCGGCATCGACGCCTACCTCGGCGCCCTGGAGGCGGGCAGCGGCACCGCGGTGGGGCTGCGCGAACAGGCGCTGGACCTGTGGCGGGGCCTGGAGCGGATCGCGTCCGCGTGGCCCGATCCGGACACGACCACCGCTGCCGGCGGGGCCCTGGCGGCCGCGCGGCCCGTGCCCCTGGACTGAGGAGAACGGTGTGCTCGCCTGCCTGAAGTCGGAGACCGTCCGGATCGGCGGCGCGCTCGTGTGCTCCTTCGCCGGGGACATGATCCTGGACAGCGAGCCCGGCGCCGCCCAGGCCCTGACCGCCGCCCTCGACCAGCGCCCGGACCTGCTCGCGGTCGACCTCTCGGGCGTGGAGCTGTTCACCTCCACCGGCCTCAACCTGCTCCTGGTCACCCGCCGGCGCGCCCTGGCGGAGGGCGTGCCGCTGGTGCTGATCGCCCCCTCGCGGCAGACGGCGCGGGTCCTGGAGCTGACCGGGACCACCGCGCTGTTCCCGGTCCGCGCCACCGTCGGGGACGCCCGGGCCACCGTCGGGGACGCCCGGGCCATCGCCGGGGACGCCCTGCGGCATCACCCACCGCGCACCTCCCCCGGACCCTGAGTGCATGGCCCCGGCGCGAGTGGGTAGCCGTCCCGGTCGGACACGAGACCCGCCCGAAGCCCGGGGTCCGCCATGCACACCGACATCCACCGCGCACCCGTACGCCGCCACCGGCACCTGGCCTTCACCGCCGGCACGCTGCCCGTCGGCGAGGGGCTGGCGTTCGTGCGCCGGACCCTGGCCGACTGGTACCTCGCCCCCTCGCCGTCCGGGGACGACGTCCAGCTCGTCGCCGCGGAACTGCTCACCAACGCGGTGCGCCACGCCGGCGGCGCCACCGCCCTGGACCTCGCGCAGTACGGCGCCCGCCTGCGCATCACCGTCACCGACCCCGCCCCCGACGCCGGCCTGCCCCGCCCGGGCCCCCACCGGCCCGGCCGGATCGGCGGCCACGGCCTGCTCATCGTCGACCGCCTCGCACCCCGCTGGGGGACCTCCCCCACCACCGGCGGCAAGACCGTGTGGGCCGACCTCCCCCTGCCCCCGGCCGCCGGGCCCCGCTGAGCCGGGGCATCTCCCCCGGCGCGGGTCTGCTCGGTCCGCTCAGTCCACCCGCAGGATTCGGGAAACGTAGATCCGTGGCGGATCCTGCCCCTCGTTCACCACGTACTCCACCAGCCCCAGATCCCGGCGCAGCGGCGCCGAGTGCATGCCGGGCCGGCCGGGCACCGGCATGCTCAGGTGCGGGAACGGGTTCTCGCGCAGGTCGACCAGGAACGCCACGACGGCGGAGAACACGTCGGCCGGCGTGCCCGGGTCACTCAAGAACTCCTCGACCGCCGGGGAGAGGGTGAGCGGGTCGCCCTCATCGTCGGGAACTCGCCGAAGTCGCTCACAGGGCCCCGAGACGGCGCAGGACCGCGGACGCCGAGGTGCCGGGGGCGGTGCCGGCCTGGACGGCGGCGTGAATCCGGTCGCCCTCCGGGTCGCGGTAGAGCTCGGCCCGCAGCCACCATCGACGCAGGACACCGCCGATCGTCTCGTCGTCGGCCTCACCCATCTCGCGGTAGAACTCCATCCGCTGCGCCGGGGGCAGGGCCGCCGCGACGCCGTCCGGAGTGCGGGCGATGGGCCGACGTCCGTCGTGGTGGCCGTGCGCGGGTGCGACACTCACCGTTCCTCCAGATGATCTCGTGCGGGCTGGCCGGGACCAGTGTCCCCCACTTCAACTTCCACCCACCACCTTCCCGGTGGTTCACGCGGGGCGGCCTCGCGGGGCGATGGGCCGGGCAGGCGGCGCGAGTTCGGTGAAAGCGCCCCCGCGCCGTGCGCGCCCCGGGACCGGCGGCACCGTTCCCGCCCCGTCGGGGGTGGCGGGGCCCTGGCGGGGCCGATTGGCCAGACATATCGTTTTTCGATAACATCGAAGAACGATATGCCACTGGCGCTGAAAGGCGGGGGAATCATGAACGACACGTCCTGGTGGACGCGGGCGACGGACCACATCCTGGAGCTGGCCCTGGGGGTGGCCCTGGTACTGGTGGGGCTGGTCCAGATGGTGCTGCCGGTCCTGGGGGTCAGCACCCCGTTCGCGGCGGCGCACTCCCGCGAGGTGCGCCTCGACGGTGCCGCGCGGACGCCGGGGGACGTAGCATCCGGTGGCGTGACGCTTCGCGGCTCCGACCACGCCGAACTGGCCTTCGCCGACCCCGGCCTCGGCCAGCGGCTGCTGCTGGCGCTGCCCGGGCTGGTGAGCGGCCTGCTGGTCGTCGTGATGCTCGCGGTCCTGCTGCGGATGGCCCGCACCTTCCGCGACGGCGACTTCTTCGTGCCGCGCAACACACGGCACCTCACCCTGGTCGCCGGCGCGCTCATGCTGATGGGCACCCTGGTCCCGCTGCTGGAGATGACGACCACGAACCTCCTGGCCCGCGACCTGCCGATGGCGGACGCGATCGCACCCGCCCACGGCTTCGCCGTCCAGCCCGTCTTCCTGGCGCTCCTGGTCAGCGCCGCGGCCGGGGCGTTCCGCGCCGGCACCCGCCTGCGCGACGACACCGAAGGGTTGGTCTGATGCCACCGGAGGACCCGCACCGGATCGAGTGCCACCTCGGCCGCCTGCTGGACGAGCGCGGCATGACACTGGCCGAACTGGCCGCGCGGGTCGGCGTGACCGTCGCCAACCTCTCCATCCTGAAGAACGACCGGGCCAAGGCGATCCGCTTCAGCACACTCACCGCGATCTGCCGCGAACTCGACTGCCAGCCGGGCGATCTGCTCACGTTCGCCGACTGACGCCCACCGGCCCGCACGCGGGCCCGCCCGGGCGCCGGGAGCGCGCCGGCCCGGGGACCGGCTACCCTACCGACCGGTAGGCAAGCAGGCCGCCCCCGTCCGATCCGCCCTGGCGCCGGGGCCCGCCCGGCGCAGTGAGGGGCCGCACGAACATGATCGCCGACGAGGCGTCCGCGGAGTTCCGCTCCTTCTTCGAACGTCACCACGCCGAACTGGCACGCCTGGCACACCTGCTGACGGGCGAGACGGACGCCGCGGACGACCTGGCGGCCGACGCGATGCTCGCCCTGTGGACGCGCTGGGACACCGTCCGGCGCGCCGACTCCCCGCTCGCCTACGCGCGGGGCACCGTCGCCAACCTGGCCCGGGCCCGCATCCGCGGCGCGACGCGGGAACGGCGCCGGATCCGGCTGTTCTGGTCGCGGCACGCCGAACCGGCCCGCGGACCGGACGTCGCCGCCCTCCTCACCGTACGCGCCGCCCTGGAGCTGCTGCCCTTCCGCAAGCGGGCGTGCGTGGTGCTGCGCCACGCCTTCGACCTGTCGGAGAGGGAGACCGCGCAGGTCCTGGGAGTGACGGTCGGTACGGTCAAGAGCCAGACCTCCAAGGGTGTGGCGGAACTACGGCGGCTGCTCGGCCAGAGCGCCGCCGACCAACTGGTGGGAGGCGCGGGCCGGTGACGGGCGACGACATGCGTGACCTGCTGCGGCGGGCGGCCGAGGACCACCGGCCCGACCGCGCGAGGATGCTGGCCAGGGTCGAGCGCGGCATGACGCGACCCGGCGTCAGGCCCTCACGCCCCCACGGCGGCGCCCGCACCCGGTGGCCCAGGGTCGCGCTGGCCGCCGCGGCCGTGGCCGCCGTCGTGACGGCGGCCACCGTCATCGCCTCACCCGGCACCCCGCCCGGGCCCTCCCCCGTGGCACCGGCGTCCACCGTGTCCGCGGCGCCCACCATCGCCACCGGCCCGGCCACGCCCGCCGCCCGTACCGAGGACGGCCCGCTGCGGGCCGACGGCGCGCTGGACCCGCACAGCATCCCCTCGTGGTCGCAGAGCAACCTCACCCTCGACACCCGGGAGCCCCTGACGGCGCTCACCGTGGAGATGAGGATCGCGCTCGGCCCCGGGCTCGCGGACACCGGCCACTGGCAGACCGCCCCCACCGAGGACTTCACCGTCACGGTGGCGCAGGAGTCCGGCTTCCTCGTCTACCGGTGGACCCTCGGGCCGGGCCGCACCCTCCCCGTCGCCCGGCACGTCTTCGCCGCCCAGTACAACCACGCCGACGGCGGCCGCGACACCGGCGCCGACGGCTACCGCGTCGACGCCGGCGCCAGGGCCACGGTGTGGGGAGGCTTCGCCCCGGCCGCCCGCTGAGACGGCCACCACCGGGGCCGGGCGGGGCGCGGGCAGGGCGCGGACAGGGGCGGAGAAAAAGGCGGGCGGGCGCGGCAACCTTTCCCCCGCCGGCGGCAACCAGGGTACGGACACCGCGCCGACGAGGCGTCAGAACGCGGGCGGCGCGGTGCCCGCCCCGGTCCGCCGCGCCTCGCGGCGGGCGGGGCCCTCCCCGCACCCGCACCGATTGGAACGTGAAGATGAGCAAGCGAGCCATCCGCCCCCGACGCGGCAGGATCGCAGCACTGGGCGGCGTGGTCGCACTGGTGGCGGCCGGCGTCGGCGGCGGCCTGTGGGCCGGGGCGAACGCGGCCGCCCCGACACCCCGGCCCGGCGCGTACACCCTGGTGAGCGCGGCCGGCGGCCAGTGCCTGAACGCCCCCACCGCCCCCGACGCGGACGGCGCGGGCGACGACGGGCAGCTGCGCCAGGAGCCCTGCGGAGGCGAACGGCAGGTCTGGCACCTGGCCGCCGCCGGTGACGCCCTCACCCTGACCGCCGCGGACGGGAACTGCGCCGCCGTACGGGACGCCCGCACCGGCGCGGGCGCGCCCGTCCAGCTGGAGCCGTGCCGGACGGGCGCGCCCGCGCAGCGGTGGACGGCGAAGGCCGTCGACGGCGGCTACCGGCTGGTGAACGCCGGCAGCGGCAAGTGCCTCGCCGTCAAGGACGGTTCGGCCGCGGCCGGGACGCCCGTCCAGCAGAACTCCTGCGACTCGGCTGCGGGCAAGCGGTGGCAGCTGAAGCCCGCCGCCACCACGCCCGATCCGACGGGCGCACCGACTGCCACCCCCACGGCCGCCCCGACCACCACCGCTCCCACCGTCCCCACCGGGGCCGTCCCGGCCTGGCCCACCCCCAAGGGCGACGACGTCCCGCTGACGGCGACCCGCACGGTCGACAAGCTCTTCGACGGCGGCGGGCGGCGGTTCGTCGGCCGGGGCGCGCTGGGCAGCGGGAGCCAGTCGGAGAACCAGCCCCCCATGTTCGAACTCACCGACGGCGCCGTGCTCCAGAACGTCATCCTGGGCGACCCCGCCGCCGACGGCGTGCACTGCACCGGGACCTGCACGCTGCGCAACGTCTGGTGGGAGAACGTCGGCGAGGACGCCGCGACCTTCAGGGGCACCTCCCCCGCCCAGACCATGACCGTCGACGGCGGCGGCGCCCGCGGCGCCTCCGACAAGGTCTTCCAGCACAACGGCCCGGGCACCTTCGTGATCAAGAACTTCCGGGTCGAGGACTTCGGGAAGCTCTACCGCTCCTGCGGCAACTGCAAGACCCAGTACCCCCGCCACGTGGTGATCGACAACGTCATCGCCGGCGGCCCGGGCAAGGCCCTCGTCGGCATCAACGCCAACCTCGGCGACAGCGCCAAGATCTCCCGCCTGACCATCACCGGGGACGCCGAGCGGCGGATCGCGGTGTGCAAGCGCTACGAGGGCGTCACCAAGGGCGAGCCGAAGGAGACCGGCAGCGGCCCCGACGGCACCCACTGCCGGTACACCCCGGCCGACGTCACCTACCGCCCCTGACCGACGTTCCGGCCCCGGTACGCACCCGGGTGTCCGGCCGCCGCGGCGGTCGGACACCCGGGACGCCGCGGCGGGCCCGGGACGTCGGTGGCACGCCCGCCAACCCTTGCGACGCGCGTAGATCGGGGTATATCGTCCTTCGGTAGCGGAGGAATAGTCACCAAAAGCGACTATCACCGCTGGTGATCAACGCGATCGTGGCCCGGTCCTCACGGAAGTGGACCTTGAACGGGCGGATCGGGGGCGTCGCGCCGCCCGACCGGGCAGGCCCCGCGTCCGACGTCCGTCCCCTCCCGTCCGCAGGACCCCCGGGCACCGGAGGGCCGCCGCCACGAGCGGCGGCCCCGGCCGACACCGCACCGATCACCGCACCGGCACCGGCGCGCGTCGAACCGACGCCTCACCCCGGAACGCGCACACCCCCGGGCGCACCCGCCCGCCAACCCCGGCCGGCGCCACCGCGAAGGCGGCCCCGGTACGGCGCCACCGGACACCGCTCCGACCCTGCGGCGCTCCGACCCCACGGGCCGGCCCGCCGCCCGCTCCGCTCCCCCGGCCTCCCGCGGCTCCCGGGAGCCGGCGCACCACCGATCCCGCCCGGAAGGCGGGCCCACGACCGTCAGCACCCATCCGCAGCACCTGGTCCGCGCCACCGCAGGAACCTCCCGTCCCACAGGGGGCGCCGACCGCCACCGGTCCCGGACACCGCCGTCCACCGGCCGCGCGGCCTGCCCCGACCGAGGGGAAGATCATGGAAGTCCACCGCGAGAGCGGCCCCACCGCAGGGGACGGGTGCGAGAACGCGCTCGTCCCCGGGCCCGACCACCCGCAGGAGCTGTGGCGCTCCACGCTCGGCCGGCCCCACCCGTGCCGCTCCCGCCACGTCGGCGAGCTCCAGTTCCACGCCCAGATCCGGGTGGGGCCCGCCGGGGAGTTCGCCCGCGTCCTGCGCAACGCCGCGGCCGACCTCCTGCGCGCCTGGGGATCCGGCGACCTCGTCGACACGGTGAAGCTGCTGCTCAGCGAGATCTTCACCAACGCCGTCCGGCACTGCGCGGGCCGGCCGGCGGACGGGTCCGGCCAGATCCACGTCACGCTCTGCCAGAGCCGTGACGCGTTGACCGTCAACGTCGAGGACCCCGGCGGCGACCTCCCGGACCCCGCACGCGTGAAGGACCCCGGCCCGGACGCCGAGAACGGGCGCGGGCTGCTCCTGCTCCAATCCCTGGCCAGCGTGTGGGGGGCGCACAGCACGCAGCGCGGGAAGACCGTGTGGTTCGCCCTGCAGCGCGCCTGAGGACGCCCGCTCCGTACCCGGCCCGGCCGCCGTCCGGCCACCGGCCACGGCGGCCACGGCGGATCGCCGTGGCCGCACCGATGCCCACCGGCCGGGCCCGGCGCGTGGCACGCGCGCGGGGCGCGGGTCGGTGGTCCCGCTCGGGTCGATCGTCAGGGAGAGGGCCCTGCGGATCCCGGGCGGGGGAAGGCCTGCGGGCGGGCGCGGTGCCACCGACGTCACCGCGCCCGCCCGAGGGGACCCACGTCGGGCCCCGATCCGCCGCCCGGCACCCCGCTTCCGCCGGCACCGGACGGGGCCCGACGTGGACATGGCGACGCTCGACCGCTCGACCGGGCAACCGGGCAACCGGGCGGCGGCGGGAGCGCTCAGGGGGCGGCGAACAGGGCGGGGAAGGACGGGGCCAGCCACGGGCGCCGGCCCCAGGCGAGCACCTTGCCCCGCAGGAGGGCGTCGGTGGCGCTGTAGCGGCCCAGGGCGATGAGGAGGAAGGCCACCGGTTCGGTGAGGATCGTGCAGTCCGGGCGCCGCGGCGGGTGCTCGTCGACCACGGCGGCGCCGTCGGTGAAGGTCACCGCGAAGCCGTCCAGGCCGCGCACCCGCAGCCGGTAGCAGGCGCTGTGGCCGGCCGCGGCGCGGGCGTCCGCCACCCGGGGCATGGCGGTGCGCAGGAACGGCATCGCCAGGGCGACGCGGTGCCGGTCGATCGGGTGCGGGCGTCCGAGGGCGCGGGCGATGTCGTAGAGGTGGCCGAGCATGTGGGTGAGCAGGTAGGCGCCGAGGGTGTCCAGGTCCATCGGGCCGAGCGGGGTGCGCACCGGTTCGGTGCCGGCCCGCGGGCCGGCCGCCGCCGTGAACTCCCGTGCCCACCGGGCGATCTCCCCGGCGAGGACGGCCGTGTCGCGCTGCGGGCGTTCGGCCAGCGAGGCCGCGTTCGCCGCGGCCAGCGAGGCGGGGGTGCCGTCCCCGTACGGGCGTTCCTCGCCGGCGGCCAGGGCGGCCATCAGTTCGTTGGCCATCGCCAGGTGGGCGGCGGCCTCGGCGACCGTCCACCGGGCACCGGGGATCGGGGTGTCGCCGCGGCCGCCGGCGAGCAGGGCGACGGCCTCGTCGCCGACCGCGGTGAGCGCCGCGAGGAGCGCGGTGCGCGCGGTGACGCCGGGGCCGTGCCGAGGGAGCGGGTGGGTCATGACGGTGAACACTGGCCGACTCCCCCGCCGCTGTCCAGACCCGGGGCGCGGCCGGGCGGGCGCCGCACGGGGTCGCCCGGGCAGCGGCGCACCGCCCGTACGTCGACACGGGCGGGGGCTCCACCGGCCCGGGTGGCGCCCCCGCCCGTACCGCGGGTCAGCCGTTCTTGCCGCGGGCGGCGACGCGCCAGCGTTCCACCAGCTCGCCGTCGCGGACGACGGCGACGTCGTCGACGAGGT
The DNA here is from genome assembly GCF_053603215.1 of Kitasatospora sp. NPDC004240. Classification (NCBI taxonomy): domain Bacteria; kingdom Bacillati; phylum Actinomycetota; class Actinomycetes; order Kitasatosporales; family Streptomycetaceae; genus Kitasatospora; species Kitasatospora sp. NPDC004240. The sequence continues at coordinate 34,263 of NZ_JBSGFD010000034.1, forward strand.
TCACCGCGACGCACACGTGGTTGGGGATCACGCGCAGGCGCTCCCCGAGGGCGGGCAGGTCGTCGCCGTCGGGCCAGGCCACGGTGGCGTGGTGCTCGGACAGCGCGGTGATGCGGGCCTCGGGGTGGTCCATGAGCCGGCCGAAACCGGTCGCCCACGCGGCCCGGTCACCGCCGAGGACCTTGCTGCCCGCGTCCAGGACGATCCGCCGGGGCGCGGTGTCGTCGCCCTCGTGCCGGCTGACGACGCTCGCCGCGACCGTCAGCGCGATGTCCGCCGTCGCGCAGCGGCCGAGTTCGAGCTGCTGGGCGTCGCCGAAGACGTAGACGCCCGGTCGTGCCTCGGTGACGGCCGTGGCGGCGGTCAGTTCCGCGGTCGGGGTGGATCCGCCGCTGACCCGGGTGATCTCGAAGCCGGCGGCGGTGAGGAGTTCGGCGGCCCGGGCGAGGGACCGCTGTTCCTCCTCGGCGGCCTTGGCGGGCATGCCGGGGGCGTAGCCGTGGCCGGGGAAGGTGAACACGCCCGCGACGCGCAGCCCGGCGCGGGCGGCGGCGCGGGCGACGGTCACGGCGCTCTCCGGGTGGACGCCGCTGCGGTGGTGGCCGCTGTCGATCTCGACCAGGACCTCGATGGTGTCGGCGGCGGCGCCGAGGTGGTGGCCCGCGGCCTCGGCGGCCTCGGCGGAGTCCGTGCCGATGGCGATCCGTGTGCCGGCGGCGAGGCGGCGCAGCCGCTCGGCCTGGCGGGGGCCGATCCACAGGGGGTAGGCGATGAAGAGGTCGGTGGCGCCGTGTTCGGCGAAGACCTCGGCCTCGCCGATGGTGGCGACCGTCAGTCCGACGGCGCCGGCGGCGAGCTGGCGGGCGGCGATCTGCGGCAGTTTGTGGGTCTTGGCGTGGGGGCGCAGGGTCAGGCCCTTGGCGGTCAGTGCCGTGGCCATGCGCGTGATGTTCCGTTCGAGGACGTCCAGGTCGACCATGATGTCCGGGGTGTCGATCTGTGCCGGGATTATGCTCATCTGTTTCCTTTTCGACTCTGATCTCACCGGACGTGCTGCTCCTTCGTAGAGGATATGTTCGAGTTCGAGCGGTTCGTGCGGGGCGGGCCGGTCGGTCCTCGGGCCGGTCGGCCGGTCTCCGGGTGAGGGGGCCGGGGGTCAGGAGGCGGCCAGTTCGTCCAGGGCGGCCCGGGCATCGGCCAGGGAGCGGTCGGCGAGCGGCTTGAGGGCGTTCAGGGCGGGGACGTCGTCGGCGCGGGTGAGTTCGGCGGTGACGATGTGCAGCCGCTCGGCGCGGACGCCGAGGCCGGTGAAGTACGCCCGCAGGTAGGGGATCTGGAAGTCGAGGCCCTCGCGCGGGGTGCCGGGCCCGTAGCCGCCGCCCCGGGCGGCCGCGATGACCACCCGGGTGCGGCGCAGCAGGCTCTCGCCGGTGTCGGGGTCGGTGTGGGCGCCGGGGAAGGTGACGCGGTCGATCCAGGCCTTGAGGGTGGTGGGGACGGTCAGGTTGTACATCGGGACGCCGAGCAGGACGGTGTCGGCGCCGAGCAGTTGGTCGATCAGGGGGCGGGTGAGGTGCCATTCGTGCCGCTCGTCGGGGTCGGCGGCGAGGGCGGCGATGTCGGCGAGCGGGACGGGGCCCTTGTTCCCGGCGCGGCGGCCGAGCCTGGCGTAGGCGGCGCCGGGGGTGGGGACGGGGTCGGCGGCGAGGTCCCGGTGGTGGTGGCCGGCGGCGCCGTGCCGGGTGCGCCAGGCGGTGGCGAAGCGGGCGGTCAGGGCGCGGGTGACGGAGTCGTCGGTGCTGGTGCTGGAGTCGAGGTGGAGCAGGGTGGTGGTGGTCACAGGGTTCTCCGGTCACGTGGGTGGTGGGCGGATCGTCATCGGGGTGGATCCGTCATCCGGGGTGACGGGCGGGACGCGGGGAAGGTGACCGATGGTGCGGGGCGGGGTCGTGGACGGGACGGTGGTGGCGTGTTTCGAGGCCGAGCGGGGGCGGTTGCGGGCGTTGGCGCAGCGGATGCTCGGGTCGACGGGCGAGGCGGAGGAGGCCGTCCAGGAGGCGTGGTTGCGGCTGGGGCGGGCGGGTGGCGAGGAGGTCGCGAACCTGCCGGGGTGGCTGACCACGGTGGTCTCGCGGATCTGTCTGGACGTGCTGCGGGCGCGGGCGGTGCGCCGGGAGGAGCCGGCCGGGCCGGGGCCGGCGGACGTCGAGGACGGGGGCGCGGACCCGGAGCGGGAGGCGCTGCTGGTGGAGTCGGTGGGCCGGGCGCTGCTGGTGGTGCTGGAGCGGCTGGGCCCGGCGGAGCGGGTGGCGTTCGTGCTGCACGACGGGTTCGCGGTGCCGTTCGAGCAGATCGCGCCGATCGTGGGGCGCAGTCCGGTGGCGGCCAAGAAGTTGGCCAGCCGGGCCCGGCGGCGGGTGCGCGGGCCGGCGGTGGCGGTGCCGGAGCGGTCGGTCGGGCACCGGCGGGTGGTGGAGGCGTTCCTGGCCGCCGCCCGGGGCGGGGATCTGGGTGAGCTGGTGGCGGTCCTGGCGCCGGACGTGGTGCGGCGCGCGGATCCGGCCGCCCTGCCGGCGGGGCTGGCGCCGGTGGCGTACGGGGCGCGGGCCGTGGCCCGGGAGAGTGTGGTGCTCGGCCGGCGGGCCCGTTTCGGGGCGGTGGTGCTGGTGGACGGGGTGCCGGGCATCGTGATCGCCCCGGGTGGCCGGTTGCGGCTGGTGGTGCGGGTGGCGGTGGAGGACGGGCGGGTGGCCGGCTTCGAGGTGGTCGCCGACCGGGGGCGGCTCGCCGCCCTGGAGCTGGCGCTGCTCCCGGAGGAGGTGCCGTTCGGGGCGGGCGGGGCGGCGGCGGGCGGGCTGGGCCGGTAGGCGGGGCACGGCCGGCACGGCGGGTGGTTCACGTCCGTGCCCGGGGAGGCCGCGGGCTTGGGCCGGGCCGGTCGTGGCCGGGGGGAGGGGTCGTCGGGTGTGGCGGCCCCTCCCCCCGCGGAACGCGGTGCTCTAGCCGATCGGGAGGCCGCCACCCAGTCCGCCGAGTCCGCCGAGAAGGCTGCCGAGAAGGCCCTGAAGCGCGTCCATTGTGCGACTCCTGTCTGTGCGTGTCGGGGACCTGAACCTTGACCGACCGCGCCCGCGGGTCACGGGAGGCGGGGCCCGGTCACCACCCGGGCGGGCCAGCGGAAGCACCCGAAGGCAGCCCCCGAGCCCCTCCGGCGCGCCCCTCCGGCGGGCCCGTCCGGCGGGCCGCCCGGCCGCGGGCGCTGACACGCTCACGGACGGTGCAGGATCCGTGACCTCACGGGCCCCGTCGGATAGGGATGACCCCCGGCCCGTCACCCGCCGGATCCCGTCCCCCGTTCCCGAAAGGGCCCCGTCATGTTCGTGAGGAAGTCCGCACTGGTCGCCGCAGGGTGCGCCCTGCTGCTCGCCGCCCCTCTCGCCTTCGCCCAGCAGGCCGCCGCCGCCAGTGGCAGCAACGGCCCCAAGACCCCGGAGGAGGCGGCCGCGTGCAAGGCCGTCACCGCCGCGCTGCTCGGCGGCTTCGGTTCGATGCTCGGCAACGCGGTCTGCGTGGTCCGGCCCGACACGGGCGAGTGACCGAGGGCCTGTCCCGCGCGTGATCCGGCGGCCGTTCCCGATGCCGCGTCGGTGTCCGGGACGGCCGCGGCGGCTGGGCGGGGGCCGCGGGAGTTCGGACGAGGCGAAGGGAGCGCCCGTGGGCGGCGCAGCGCCGTTGACCGCGTGGGACGTGCGGGAGTCGGGTCCGGCCGGCGCCCCGCACCGGGTCCTGCTGCTGCCCGGCGGGATCACCGGCCCCGGTCACAGGCCTGTCGGAGGCAGGTCGGGGGCCGGTCAGAGGTCGGTGAGTTCGCCGAGGCCGAGGGTGCGCAGGGTGTGGTCGGCCATCCGGCGGTGGCCGACCGCGTTGGGGTGGGCGGGGTCGTCGAGCCACGGGATCGGGTCGGCGCCGTCCGGGAACCGGGCCCGCCAGTGCGCCTCGTGGTCCACCAGCAGCGCGCCGGTGTCGTGGGCGATCTCGCGCACCGCCTCGCAGTAGGCGGGCAGTTCGGCCCGGGCCTGGCGGCCGCTGAAGCTGGTGAGGACGGGCGTGTGCAGGACGATCTGCGCGCCTTGCGTACGGGCGACGATCTCCCGCATCGCCCGGTGGAACCCGGCGATGCCCTCGCGTCCGGCCCGGGCGTCGTTGGTGCCGAGCGAGACCGACAGCACGTCGGGCGCGAACCGGCCGATCAGGTGGTCGTAGGCGGCGAGGACGTCGGTGGCCCCCCACGCCGACACCCCGGTGTTGACCACGATGTCGGTCAGCCGGTCCAGCTGCCAGCGGATCCGCTCGTGCAGGTGCTCCACCCAGCCGCGGGCGCCGTAGGTGTGCAGGACCGCCTGGGTGATGCTGTCGCCGGTCATCACCCAGGTCATCGGCCTGTCGGCCAGCTCGATCACGTGGCGCTCCCCCCGCGTCGTGGAGCCGGCGGCGCTCTGCCCCGGCGGCGAGGCGATCATATCGGCGGCGGGGTGCGGCGGCGGGGTGCGGCACCGGCGCCCCGGGCGGGGAGGACGGCGCCGGACGGGCCGCGGCCGTCCCCGGCCGGGAGAGCGTCACGGTGCCCCGGCCGGGGCCGTCGTGCGGGTGGGTCAGATCCGGCTGTCCTCGACCGCCGGGATCACCGTGTCGGACGCCGTGGGGCTCGCGCCGTCCGACTGCTCCGGGCTCGGGTTCGTCCTGGGCGCGGGGGTGGCCGGCTTCTTGCCGCAGAACGCCGGCTCCAGCGCGCCCATCAGACCCTGGGTGACCGCGCCGTTGTTGGAGGCGTTGGCGAACACCACGACCGTGCGGTGCCCGTCCGGCGTGGTGAACGACTGGGTCTGGAAGCCCTGGACGATCCCGCCGTGCCCGTACACGTCGCCGCAGCTGAGCGAGATGCGGCGCAGCCCGAGGCCGTAGGAGATCTTCGCGGTGGGGGTGGGGAGGGCGGCCTGCATCTGGCGCAGTGACGCGTCGGAGAGCAGGCCGCCGGCAGGGCCGGCCATGAGGGCGGTGAGGAAGGTGTCGAGGTCGCGGGCGGAGGAGATGACGCCGCCGGCGGCCCAGAGCCAGGAGGCGGTCTGCTCGGTGGAGTCGAGCAGGGGCTTGGTGCGGTCGTCGTTGGTGAGGTAGCCGGTGACGTGGGCGCCGCGGATCTCCTGGTCGGGGACGACGAAGGAGGTCTCGCGCAGTTTGAGGGGTCGCAGGATGCGTTCCTTGAGGACGTCGGCGTAGGGGCGGGCGGTGAGGTGTTCGACGGCGAGGCCCAGGAGGACGAAGTCGGTGTTGGAGTAGGCGTACTTGGTGCCGGGCGGGTACTGGATGCCGTGCTTGACGGAGATCGCGACGAGGTCGCGGGGGTCGTACACGGTGGTGCGGATGCGGGCCTCGAACGCGGCGGTGGTCTCCTCGCCGGCCTGTTCGAGGAGGTCGTTGGTGTGGTCGTAGACGCCGGCGCGGTGTTCCAGGACCTGGCGGCCCGTCATGAGCCAGTCCGCCGGCAGGGTGTCGGCGGGGAGGTAGTCGCGCAGCGGCCTGTCGAGGTCGATGCGGCCTTCCTCGGCGAGCTGCAGGATGAGGACGGAGGTGAACATCTTGCTGTTGCTGCCGACCCGGAAGCGGCGGTCGGCCTTCATCGGGGTGCCGTCGAGGTCGGCGTTGCCGACGCTGATGGTGCGGTTGACCGCGGGGTTGTCGTGGTCGCGGACGACGGCGAAGGCGCCGGGTGCGCCGGCGTTCATGGTGGTGCGCAGGGCGGCCAGGACCGCGGCGCTGTCGGGTGCGGGTGCGCTCGCGGTGGTCTTGTCGGCGGCGCCGGCGGTGGCCTGGTCGGCGGCGGCCGCGTGGGCGGCGCCGGTCGTCAGGAGGACCGCGCCGGCCGCGGCGACGGCGAGGGGGCGCATGAGCCTGGTCTTCGTCATATTCCTCTGCTCTTCGGCTGGCTGACGTCGCGTCGGACGACGTTGGTTCGGCGACATACTAACGACCGGTCGAAGGGGTCGCGGCGGACAGGGTCGGCCGGTGAGGCGGTCGTTCGGCCTGCGGGTATCGCCGGGCGGCGGGTGGTGGTGAGGGGCGGGCCGCGCCGGGGCGGTCCCGCCCGAAGGGGCCGTCGTCCCTACCCGGCGCGCGCCCGCCCACTGCCCGATCGGGCGCCGCCCCGGCTCTCGGGGAAGGCCGGCAGGTCCTGGTGGAGTTCCTCGCGGTGGGTCACGGAGATCTTGTGGCCGGCCCTCGGGTACGCGCGGTGGAGGGCGGCGCGGGCCGGGCGCGGTGAGCCGGGAGGTCATGCCGGCGCGGGCCGGCGCGGCGTCATGGACCGGGCGGAGCAGGGGTCGGCGTGCGCCGTTCGTCGCCGGGAGGGGCGCTCTCACGCCTCGGTGGGTGCGTCGCCGTCCTGGCGTCGGAGCCGGCGGTGTTTGCGCATGGACACCTGGGAGCCGCAGCCGGTGCTGCAGTAGAGCCCTCCCCCGTTGCGGGTGCGGTCGAGGAAGCCGAAGTGGCACGGGGGGTTGCGGCACGCCTTGACGCGCCTCCAGTCGCCGCTCTGCGCGAAGGTCGTCACCGCGGCCAGGACGGTGCCGAACACGCGCGGCACCCCGCTCTGCGGGGAGGCCAGCTGCGCGCCGTCGGCCGTGACCACCGTCGCCAGCGGGTAGAGCGAACCCACGCGCCGCAGGTGCCGTTCGGCGCGCAGCAGCGGCTCGCCCAGGCTCTCCTCGTCGCCCGAGTGCGCGAGCAGCACGGTCACCAGGGCGTCGCGCAGCTCGCGCGCGACCGCGGCGTCGGCGTCGGTGGCCACGGTTTCGCCGGCGAACTCCTCGTGCTGCGCCAGCCATGCCGCGAACGAGTCCCCGTCCGCGAACAGCTCCCGGCGTCCCGATCCGTCCGCGCGGGTGTTCACGAACGCGAGAACGGTCTCCACCGTCGGCGTGACGGTGCGCGGGCTGGGTTCGGGGGATCCGGCTGGCACGGCGGTCATCCTCCCACAGTACAGCAGCATGGTCAGCGCTAACTCGGATAGCAGGCAACCGTCGATGCGATCCCGGTTGACTCGTTGCGAGCTAACAGCTTACGGTCGCAACATGAATGGAACATCCAACCAGCAGACCCACCCCCGTACCTGGCTGATCACCGGCGCGACGTCCGGCATCGGCCGCGAACTGACGCTCCAGGCACTGGAGAACGGCGAGAGCGTCGCGGCCCTCGCCCGCGACACCTCCCCCCTGGACGACCTGGCGCGGGCGCACGACGGGCGCCTGCTCCCGATCCGGGCGGACGTCCGTGACGAGCGGGCCGTCCGGGACGCGGTGGACGGCGCGCTCACACGGTTCGGCCGCATCGACGTGGTGGCCAACAACGCCGGATACGGACTGTTCGGAGCCGTCGAGGAGGCCTCCGACACCCAGGCCCGCGCCGTGTTCGACACCAATGTCTTCGGAGCGCTCAACGTGCTGCGCGCGACGCTGCCGGTGCTGCGCGCCCAGCGCCGCGGGCACGTCCTCCAGGGCTCCTCGGTCTACGGGCAGTCCGCCCACCCCGGCGTGGGCCTGCTGGCCGCCACCAAGCACGCGCTCGAAGGACTGTCGGACGCGCTCGCGGCCGAGGTCGCACCGCTCGGCATCAAGGTCACCGTCATCCAGCCCGGGCTGACCGCGACCCCCTTCCTCGCCAACCTCGACGTCGCGGCCGGCCTGGACGACTACGACCGGACCGTCCGCGAGGTCCACAAGGGCATCGGAGAGCTGCCGGCGTCCGCGTTCTCCGCCGCGGCGCGCATCGCCGCGGGCATCCGGACCGCGGTCGACAGCCCCAACCCCCCGCTGCGCCTGGCCCTCGGCACCTCCAGCGCGACGGCCATGCGCCCCGCCCTGGAGGCACGGATCGCCGACCTGGACGGCTGGCGGCAGGTGACCGACGCCGTCGACGCGCGGTAGGCCGCGCCCGCCCCGGGTCGAAGCCGCGGCGGACGGCTTCGACCCGCCCCCCGACCACCACCGCCGCGCGGCCGGCGGGGACCGCCGGGGCCGGGCACCGCTGTCGGTGGCGCCTGGCAGGATCCGGGCATGAGCGATCTCAGCGACGCGCGAGAACTGAACGCCTTCGTCGTCCGGGCGAAGTCCGCGACCTACGTCGGCGGGCGGGGGCAGGTGGAGCCGGGGCGCACCGGCTCCCACGACCTGGAGTACCGGGAGGGTGAACTGGTCTACCGGGACAGCTACTTCGGCGGTACGGACTTCCTCGGACAGGAGAGCGTGCACGTCGGCGGCCGGCCGGTGTGGGGCATGAACTACTACGGCTACCTGCTGACCGGCTCGATCACCGCGTTCACCGCCGGGGAGACGATCAAGGCCGCACTGAGCGCCATGTACGGCGAGGGACGGTTTCTCGGCGGGTTCCGGTACGAGGTCGGGGGGCTGGTGTACGTGGACGAGAGCGTCGGGGAGGTGGAGCGCTTCCGCGGGGTGGAGCACATCCTGGCCGCGGGCGGCGAGCGGGTGTACGAGCTGCGTTACCACGGTGGGCGGATCCTCGACTGAGCACGGCGGCGCACCCGGTGGGAACGCGCGAGGGCCCCGCGACCGCTGGAAATCAAGCGGTCGCGGGGCCCTCGCGCACGTCCCACCGGCCTGCGGCGGTGGCGGCGTCCTACATGCCGCCCTCCATCTCGGCCTCGGCCACGGCGATGGCGATGCCGAGCGCCTCGGTGATGTGGGTGGCGGCCGACATCACCCGGGCGGTGCCGACGATCGGCGCGATCGCGACCAGCACGTCCTGCAGCTGACTCGCGGTCATGTGCTCCCTCATCGCCGGTTCGAAGTGCGCGAGGTAGGAGACGGCCGGGGCGTCCATCGCCGCCAGCGCGGCGATCCGGGTGAGGATCATCATGTCGGGGGCCAGGCCGCACCGCTCGATCGAGTCGGCGGTCATGGCCATGAGGGTGTCGAGGACGGGGGTCTCGGATGTGGTCGGCATGTCCGGTCATCTCCACGGGTCGTTGTGGTGGTCGGTCCTGTGCTCGATCCGTACCTCGTGCGAGGCCGGGGACGTCCGCGCCGGGCGCCCTCGTCCGACCGTAGGCAACCGCCACCGGCACCGCACGGACACTGGGCCACCCGGGTGGCCCACCCGGGGCCGCGCCCTGACGGGTGACCCGGTGCGCCGTCCGGCGTACGCGCTGGTCGGGGGCCCGGCGGGCGGGTCCCGGCGGGGCGGGGCGGCGGTGGCGGCGCCGGCGGGCCCGTGATCTCCGGAATGCAGCCGTATCGCGGTCATGGCACTTTGGTCATGGAAGGCCTCCGAGCGGGTCGCCCGCGCATCGGGCGACGTCATCTCTCCGAAGGAGCCCGAGCATGGCCAGCAATGTCAGCCGCAAGCCGTTCGCGACCGGTTGGACCACCTTCGCGGGATGCCTGATGATCTTCGGCGGGACGATGGCCGTCTTCCAGGGCATCGGCGCCATCGTCAACGACGACCGGTACGTCGTCACCGGCAACTACGTCTACAAGTTCGACGTCACCGGCTGGGGCTGGCTGCACCTCATCCTCGGCCTCGTCATCGTGGCGGCGGGCTTCATGCTCTTCACCGGCGCGATGTGGGCCCGGATCCTCGGTGTCGTCGCCGCGGGACTCAACATGATCGCCAACTTCCTGTGGCTGCCCTACTACCCGTTCTGGGCCATCGTCCTGATCGCCATCGACGTCTTCGTCATCTGGGCGCTGACGGCGGGCACCCACCGGGAACGGGCCTGACCGACAGGCCGCCCCGGCCGAACCCCGGAACCGCCAGCACCCCAGAACTCCAGAACTCCAGAACCGCAGAACCGCGACGCCGCTGCCGGCCCGGTACCCCACCGGGCCGGCAGCGGCACGTCGACGGCCGGACACGCCCCGCCGGAAGGGGAGGAGGAGCGGGCAGAAGGACGGGCACCGGCACACGTGGGGGTGCGTGCCGGCGCCCGGCGCCCCAGGGCCCCCGGTCGTGATCGCCTCCCCCGATACGAGGGCCGCCCACCGGTGCACGGCGGCCCCGGCGATCACGACCGGTGCCTGCGGGACAGGAGCCTACGAGCGCCTGGCCTGCGGGGGTACGCGAGGCGTGCGGTGTTCCTCGACATCGCGTGCGGCCAGGCAGAGGAGGTCCCGCGCCGGGCCGCCCGACGCGCGCTCGCGGTACTCGGTGGGGGTGACGCCGTACGCCTCGCGGAAGGTGCGGGCGAAGGCGGAGGCGCTGGTGAAACCCCAGCGGGCGGCGATCTCCTGGACCGGGCGGGCGCGCAGTTCGGGGCGGGCGAGTTCGGCGCGGCACCGCTCCAGCCGGCGCCGGCGCACGGTCGCCGCCACGCTCTCCCGCCGGTCGCGGAACAGCTCGTACAAGGTCCGCAGGGACAGGCCGTGGTGGGCGGCGATCGCCTGCGGGGTCAGCCGCGGGTCGGTGAGGTTGTGGTCGATGAAGGCGTCGATCCGCTCCCGCAGGGCCTGCGCCCGCGCCTCGGCGGGCAGTTCGTCGGGGGTGCCGAGCTGCTCGGCGAGGCAGGCCGCCGTCAGGTCCAGGGCGATCCGCCCCATCCGGGCCAGGTCCTCGGGCCGGCACTCGGGGCCGTGGGCGGTCAGCGTGGTCAGGTAGTTGGCGAGGATCGCGCCCAGGCCGGTACGCGCGCTGATGCGCCGGGCGAGCAGACGGTCCATCTGCGGGGCCGGCAGCGGCAGGGCCGTCCTGGGCAGGTGCAGGATGACGGAGTTCGAGCGGCCGCCCCGGTCACCGCAACCCGCCACCTGGGGACGGGAGCTGTTCCAGAGCACGAGGTCACCGTCGAGCAGACCCGAGTCGTTGCCCTGCTGGGAGATCCACATCGGATTCCCGGTCACCAGGGCCAGCTGGTACTGCTCCGGGTCGCCCCGGCGGATGTGCGCGGGGGTGCGCTTGGAGTCCAACGGCGAGTGGGAGAACGTCGACACCTGCACCGCGCCGAGGTCGAGCACGGACACCTCGGCCTCGAAGTCGTCCGCGTGGTCACTGCGCAGCCCCACGGGGATCAGGGAGCTGGCGACCACGTCGTTGAACCAGTCGAACCTGTCCGCCACCGCCGCGTCGGCGGCGGAAACGCTGCGCCACATCGCTGCCCCCTCACTCGTGCACCCGGTCCTCGACGACGGAAAGCGCAGCGCGCGTCCCCCCGCGGCGCCCGCACGCGCCGCACGTCGGTGGATGATCTTCCCACGCCCGCAGAGCCCCGCCGGACCGGCGCCGGCGTGCCTCGGCGGCCGGGGCGGGTGTGCCTGGCGGCCGGGGCGGGCACGGGATAATCGGGGCATGGGGCAGGCGGAGCGCGAGGGTCACGAGGACGGCGGCGGGGAAGCGGCGTGCTGGCTGGAGCAGGTGTGCCCGCGGTGCGGGCGGCTGCGGGACGAGTGCGGGCACGGGCCGGACGACGCGCCCACGGCCCCGCGCCGGGTGGCCGGGGTGCCGGGGCGGGACCGGGACGCGCAGGGGCGGGCCCGTAACGGGCGGCCCCGGGACGGGCTGGGCCGGCCGCTGCCGTACGGGAGCCAGGGTGCGCCCCGCCAGCCCGAGGGTGTGGTGCGCTCGGCGGAGCGCACGCTCCTCGAGGCGCAGCGGCTGCTGGACGCCGGGATGCCGTTCCACGCCCATGAGGTGCTGGAGGACCGGTGGAAGGCGGCTCCGGCGCAGGAGCGGGAGCTGTGGCGGGCGTTGGCCCAGTACGCGGTCGGGCTGACGCATGCGGCGCGGGGCAACGCGAAGGGCGCGGCGGCGTTGCTGGCCAGGGCGGCGCGGGGGCTCGCGCCGTTCGAGGGGCGGGCGCCGTTCGGGGTCGACGTGACGGGGATCCGCCGGTGGGCGGGGCGGCCCGAGGCACTGTCGGGCGTGGTGGCCGGGGAGGTTCCCGCGCTGCGCCGGCGCCCGCCCGCCGGCGGGTGAGTCGGCGGCGGATCCTCGACGTCCGGGTGGCTCGGCGGCGCCGTGTTCGGGCGGGTGCGTGGCCGGTCCCTCCTCCGGGCCGCGCCGGCGTCCACCGGCCCGCGAAGGAGCGGTCCGGGACCGGGCGGGTTTACCTGGTGCCGCGGGGGTAGGCGCGAGCGAAGCGGAAGGACGATCAATGCCTCGTTACAACGACGGCGACGAGGGGTCGCCCGCGAGGAGGCCCCGGCAACGCGTGGCGGGAGCCGGGAAGGGTGAGCCGGCAAGCCGCCCTGCCCGCAGGAGCCGCGCGCGGTTGTCGGTGGCGACGGTCATGCGAGCGGCGCTGGAACAGCTGGAAGGGCTGCTGGGCAGGGTGCCCGAGTCGGTGTCCGGTCTGAGGCGTACGGATGAGGGCTGGCAGGCCGATGTGGAGGTCGTGGAGGTGGAGCGGATTCCCGACACCGCGAGCATCATCGCCAGCTACCGGGTGACGCTCGACGAGGACGGGGAGCTGCTGGGTTACGAGAGGACGCGCCGCTACACACGTGACGAGATCGACCGCCGCCGCTGAGAGGGCGGCCCCGGTCGGCCCGCGTAGGAGGCGCGTCCGTGGAAGGAAGCGCAGTGACTGTAGTGCCGCAGAGCGGCGGTGGTGGTGCGGTGGCCGGGGCGAGGGGCTCGGGCACGCTGTACGACGTCGTCGAACTGATTCTCGACCGGGGGCTGGTCATCGACGTGTTCGTGCGGGTGTCCCTGGTGGGCATCGAGATCCTGAAGATCGATGCCCGCATCGTGGTCGCCAGCGTGGACACCTATCTGCGCTTCGCGGAGGCGTGCAACCGGCTGGACCTGGAATCCGGGCGCAAGGCGCCGGCCAAGCTCCCGGAGCTGGTCGGCGAGATCACCGAGGGCGGTGCCCGGGGCAAGAGCAAGGGCGCGCTCACCGGCGCGGTGGAGGCGGTCACGGACGCCATCCGCCAGCGCTCCGGGGACGAGGAGGAGGAGCCCGAACCGGTCGAGCGACGTGAACGGCCGCGCTCCTCGCGTCGCGCACGCCCCCGGGAGGAGTGAGTCATGGCCGTCTACGTCTACGCGATCGCCGACGGCGGCCATCCGGCGCGGCTGGACGGCCTCGCCGGTGTCGGTGATCCCCCCGAGGAGCTCACGGCCCTCGAGGAGTCCGACCTGATCGCGGTCGTCAGCTCCGTTCCCGACGCGCTCCGGGCCCGGCGCCGTGACGTCATGGCGCACCAGGGCGTGCTCCAGGACCTGATGGCCGACGGCCCCGTCCTGCCCCTCAGGTTCGGCACGGTGGCCGGCGGGTCGGATGAGGTCCGGGCCACGCTGAAGGAGAACGCCGGGTTCTACCGGGAGCGGCTGCGGGCGCTCACGGGATGCGCGGAGTACCTGCTCAAGGCGTCCTTCGACGAGGAGGTCGTGCTCCGCCGGATCCTGCTGGACTCCCCGCAGGCGCAGCAACTGAACGAGGAGAGCCGACGCACCGGCAGCACCGACGTGAAGCTGCGGCTCGGTGAACTCCTGGCCGGACAACTGCAGGAGCGGGGCAGGGCGGCCGCCGCGCAGGTCCATGACGCCGTCGCCCCGCTCGCGCGCGAGATCCACGAGAACGAGCCCCACGGGGACGACGTCCTCAGTTTCTCGCTCCTGGTCCAGGAGGAGCGCCGTGAGGAACTCCTCGACGCCGAGGCGGACCTGGCCGAGCGGCTGGGCGAGGGCGTCCGGTTCAGACTGCACGGTCCCCTGCCGCCCTACAGCTTCGTCTAGGACACGCCATGGGTCTGATCACCGGGCTTCTGATGCTGCCGCTGGCTCCGGTACGCGGGGTCGCCTGGGTGGCCGAGCAGGTGGCGAACGCCGCCGAGCAGCGGTACTACGATCCCGCCCCCGTCGAGGAGGCGCTCAAGTCGCTCGAACAGGAACTGGTCACCGGGAGGATCGGCGAGGAGGAGTTCGACCGGCGTGAGGAGGAGTTGCTGGACGAACTCGACGAGATCCACCGGTTCTGGGCCGAGCGGCAGGGGTGAGCCCCGCGCTCCCCCGGGGCCTTCGGCTGCCCCTCGGCGCCGTCCCCGGCCACGACGCCCCGGCCCCGGCCCCGGCTGAACCGGGGCCGGGGCCGGGCGGGGGCGGGGGCGGGGTCTACCAGTTCGCCCAGGGGAGGTTCCAGCCGCCGAGTCCGTTGTCGGGGGCGACGGTCTTCTCCTTGGTGTTGACGACCTTGACCACGTCGCCGATCAGCGAGCCGTTGTAGAACGCCCCGGCGGGGGAGGTGTCGCTGCCGCCCTCCACGTCCTTGAGCGAGACGCAGCCGTGGCTGGTGTTCGCCTTGCCGAACGGGTCGTTCTTGTACCAGTAGTTGCCGTGGAAGTAGGTGCCGCTGCGGGTCAGCCGCATCGCGTGCGGGACGGCGGGCATGTCGTACTCGCTGCCGAGGCCCACGGTGCGGGAGTTCATGCGGGTGACCCTCTCCTTGGACATGATCACCATGGTGCCGCCCCAGGAGGGGTGCTTGTCGTCGCCGAGGGTGGCGGGCACGGTGGTGGTGACGCCGTCGCGCACGGTCGTGAGCGTGTGGGCGGCGGCGTCCGCGGTGGACACCTGCGAGCGGCCGATGGTGAACGGCTCGTCCTTGTCCACGTCCCCGTAGACGCCCGGGGAGACCTCCACGCCCTTCAGCCGGTAGTGGATGGTGACCTTGGTGCCCGGCTTCCAGTACTCGGCGGGGCGGAAGTCCAGCCGGTTGTCGCCGAACCAGTGGCCCTTCACCTCGGTGCCGTTGTTCGTCTCGAAGGTGATCGCCTTGGCGACGGCGTCCTTGTTGGTGACCTTCCCGCTGAAGTCCACCTTGACGATCATGCCCACGCCGTAGGTCTGGCCGTCGGCGATGTTGTCGTTGGTGGACACCTGCTTGTCGGGCGTGAGTGTGGTGAAGGCGGTGGTGGAGGCGGCCACGAGGCCGTCGGCGTCCTTGGCCTGGGCGTTGACCGTGTACGCCGTGCCGGGTGCGAGCGCGGCGGCGGGCTTCCAGCCGGTGCCGTCCGGGGCGATCGAGCCCTGGACGGGCCTGCCGTTCTTGTCGGCCACCTCGACCGTGGTGAGCGTGCCGCGGGAGACGGACACCCGCAGCGCGTTCGGTGCCACGCCCTGGGCGCCGTCCTTCGGCTCGACGTCCAGCACCGCGGCCGACGTCCTCGCCGTGGCCGCGGGCGCCGTCGCGCCGGGGTCGGCGGCGCCCGCGGCCGGGGCCGCCTCACCGCCCTTGTCCTGGTCGCCGCCGCAGGCCGCGGTCATCACCAGGACCGCGCCCATCGTCAGTGCCACCGCGCCGCGGTGGAGGCGGCCGGTGGTGCGTATGGCGGTACGGGCCGCCCGAACAGTCCTCACAGTTGCTCCCTCTCGGTGTTCACCGGCAGCTTGATCGCCGGTTCGTCCCGGTCGCGAGGGCCGACGGCCGATCAGGGACGCGGGAACGGCCGCACCGCCTCTGACCTGGGTGGATGCAACCTTCCTGGGACGCTTCCGTGGGACGGCGGGGCCGCGTGGGACGGCGCGGGACGGCGTCCGCGCGGCCACGTACGGGCGCGGCCGGGGGAACCGCCCGCCGCCGGGCGGCGTGATTGTCCGACGCGGCCCGCACCCGGCGCGGCCGTCGGGCCGTCGGGCCGTCGGGCCGTCGGGCCGCGATCGCGGCTCGGGAACCCGGAAGCGGGAGCGGGGGCCGGCAGAGGAACCAGGGTCGGGGGAGACAGGGGAATTGAGGGAGACGGACGCGGTCGCGCAGCTGCTCCAGGAGCTGAAGAGCCGCTCGGGGCTCAGTTACGGCGCGCTGGCGACGAGACTGCACCTGAGCACGTCGACGCTGCACCGCTACCGGGACTCATCGCAGTGCACCGGGCTTTCAGCGCGGTGGTGAAGCGATTGCGAGTCCTGCTCCGACGCCGGCGGCTGGCACCCTCCCGCACTGTGGACGTCGCCCATCGCAGGCGTTCAGGCCGGGCGGTTCTGCTGCTCGATGTACCGGCGGACCATCGACAAGGGTGCGCCGCCGACGGAGCCGGCGACGTACGGGCCGGACCGGAGGCGCTGTGCCCGCCGGTGGTGCTCGACCGGGTCGGGGAACTCCTGACGCGTCCGGCGTGAGCTGACGCCCGCCGATCGGCGGGTGCGCCCGGGAGCCGAACCCGTACCGGCCCTGACGGGCGATGCGGCGGTGCCCGGCCGGCCCCCACCGGGGCCTGCCGGGCACCGCCGCCCGCTCACGCGGCAGCGCGGGCGCTCAGCGCAGGTCGAAGCGGTCGAGGTTCATCACCTTGTCCCAGGCGGCCACGAAGTCCCGCACGAACTTCCCGTCCGCGTCGGCGCTCGCGTAGACCTCGGCGAGGGCGCGCAGCTGGGAGTTGGCGCCGAGGACGAGGTCGACGGCGGTGGCCGTCCACTTCTTCTCGCCGCTTTCGCGGTCGAGTCCCTCGAAGACGTTCGGGTCGCTCTCCGAGGCCTTCCAGCGGGTGCCCATGTCGAGGAGGTTGACGAAGAAGTCGGTGGTCAGCGTCTGCGGGCGGTGGGTGAGGACGCCGTGGGCGAGGCCGCGGGGGCCGGCGCCCAGGGCGCGCATGCCGCCGAGGAGGACGGTCATCTCGGGGGCGGTGAGCGTCAGCAGGTTGGCCCGGTCCAGGAGCAGGGTCTCGGGGGCGAGTTTCTCGCCGGTGCGCAGGTAGTTGCGAAAGCCGTCCGCCCGCGGTTCGAGGACGGCGAAGGACTCCACGTCGGTCTGGTCCTGGGAGGCGTCGGTGCGTCCGGGCGCGAAGGGGACCGTGACGGGGTGTCCGGCCTCGCGCGCGGCCCGCTCCACGGCGGTGCAGCCGCCGAGGACGATCAGGTCGGCGAGGGAGATGCGGCGGGCGCCGGGCGTGGCGTTGAAGTCCTGCCGGATCTCCTCCAGGCGCCGTAGCGTTGCGGTGATCTGGGGCTGGTCGTTGGCCTCCCAGTCCTTCTGCGGGGCCAGGCGGATCCGGGCGCCGTTGGCGCCGCCGCGTTTGTCGGTGCCGCGGAAGGAGGCCGCCGAGGCCCAGGCGGTGGTGACCAGGTCGGCGACGTCCAGGCCGGAGTCGGTGATGCGGTCCTTGAGGGTGGCGATGTCCTGGTCGGTGACCGGTTCGCCGTCGGCGGCGGGGATCGGGTCCTGCCACAGCTGCGGTTCGGGCACCCACGGGCCGAGGTAGCGGGAGAGGGGGCCCATGTCGCGGTGCAGCAGCTTGTACCAGGCCTTGGCGAACGCCTCGGCGAGCTGGTCGGGGTGTTCGTGGAAGCGCCGGCAGATGGGGCCGTAGACGGGGTCCTGGCGCAGGGCGAGGTCGGTGGTCAGCATCATGGGGGCGTGCCGCTCGGCGGGGTCGTGCGCGTCGGGCACGGTGTTCTGCGCGGCCGCGTCGACGGGCTTCCACTGCTGGGCGCCGGCGGGGCTGGTGGTCAGTTCCCACTCGTAGCCGAACAGGTTGTCCAGGTAGCCGTTGTCCCAGGTGGTGGGCCTGTTCGTCCAGGCGCCTTCGAGTCCGCTGGTGAGCGTGTCGGGGCCCTTGCCGCTGCCGTAGGTGTTGTGCCAGCCCAGGCCCTGCTGTTCGAGGGGGGCGGCCTCGGGTTCCGGGCCGACGTAGGAGGGGTCGACGGCGCCGTGGCACTTGCCGAAGGTGTGGCCGCCGATGATGAGCGCGGCGGTCTCCTCGTCGTTCATGGCCATGCGCGCGAAGGTCTCGCGGATGTCGACGGCGGCGGCGAGCGGGTCCGGGTTGCCGTTGGGGCCCTCCGGGTTGACGTAGATCAGGCCCATCTGCACGGCGCCGAAGGGGTTGGCGAGTTCGCGTTCGCCGCTGTAGCGCTCGTCGCCGAGCCAGGTGTCCTCGGGGCCCCAGAAGATCTCGTCGGGCTCCCACACGTCCGGGCGTCCGAAGCCGAAGCCGAACGTGGGCAGGCCCATGGACTCGATGGCGCAGTTGCCGGCGAAGACCAGGAGGTCGGCCCAGGAGATCGCGCGGCCGTACTTCTGCTTGACCGGCCACAGCAGTCGTCGTGCCTTGTCCAGGCCGGCGTTGTCGGGCCAGCTGTTGAGGGGGGCGAAGCGCTGGGCGCCGCTGCCGCCGCCGCCCCGCCCGTCGGCGATGCGGTAGGTGCCGGCGGCGTGCCAGCTCATCCGGATGAACAGCGGCCCGTAGTGGCCGTAGTCGGCGGGCCACCAGTCCTGCGAGGCGGTCATCAGCGCGGTGACGTCGCGTTTGAGCGCGTCGACGTCGAGGGTGGCGAACCGCGCCGCGTAGTCGTCGTCCTCGTCCATCGGGCTGGAGAGGGGCGAGTGCTGGTGCAGGACCTGGAGGTCCAGCTGGGCGGGCCACCAGTCCCGGTTGGTCCGGGGGCGGGTCCGCGTGGGGGTGGGGGAGGGAATTGCCGGGTTCTCGCTCTCGCTGCCGGACACGTCCGCCCTCTCTTCCTTGACTTGGGTTTGTACGGTTTCGCCCGTATGGTCCCGCACCGTGGCCCGCACGGCGGGGAGAACACGCGAAACCCCTCCCCCACCGCCGCCCCGGGCGCGGCCACTGCGGGGGCGGGTGGGGGGCCGGGGGCCGGGTGGGGCGGGCACAATGGCGTGCCGGGGGGTGGTCGTGGTGCGGATCGGTGTGTTGGGCCCGCTGGAGATGTGGGACGGCGCGGGCCGGCCGGTGGAGGTGCGCGGGCGCAGGCTGCGGGCCCTGCTGATCCGGTTGGCGATCGAGGGCGGCGGCGCGGTCACCTCCGAACGCCTCGTCGAGGACCTGTGGGGTGCCTGCCCGCCCGCCGCGCCGGGCAACGCGCTGCACACCCTGGTGTCGCGGCTGCGCGGCGCCGGCGGGCGTGACCTGGTGGCGGGCGCGGCCGGCGGCTACCGGCTCGCCGTCGCGCCGGAGGCGATCGACGCCGGGGAGTTCGAACGCCTGGCGGCCTCGGCCCGCGCCCTGCCCGCCCCCGCGCAGCGGGCGCGGGTGCTGCGCGAGGCCCTGGCGCTGTGGCGCGGGCCGGCCCTCGCGGACGTCGCCGACGCCGCGTTCGCGGGCCCCGCCGTCCACCGGCTTCAGGAGCTGCGGCTGAGCGCCGTCGAGGAGCGGGCCGCGGCCGAGCTCCTCCTCGGCGGGGGCGGGCACCTGGTCGCCGAGCTGGAGGGGCTCGCCGCCGCGCATCCGCTGCGCGAGCGGCTGCGCGGCCAGTTGATGCGCGCCCTGGTCGCGGCCGGGCGGCGGGCCGCCGCGCTCCAGGTGTACGAGGACCTGCGGCGCGAGCTGGCCGAACGCCTCGGCGTGGACCCCTCCCCCGAGCTCGCCGCGCTCCACCTGGCGCTCCTGCGCGGCGAGCAGGCCCTGGCGCCGACGGGCGAGCAGGCCCCGCCCCCCGCGCACGCCGGCCCGGACAGCGCCACCACGGCGGGCGGCGGGGCCGTGGGGTACGCGGCGCCGCGACCGCGGCGCGGCAACCTGCCGGCCGCGCTGACCGCTTTCGTGGGCCGCGAGGAGGACTGCGCGAGCGTCGGGCACCTGCTGCGCACGGCCCGTCTGGTGACGCTCACCGGGCCGGGCGGCGTCGGCAAGACCCGGCTGGCGTCGGAGGTCGCCGCCCGCCTGGTGCCGCACAACCCGGACGGCGTCTGGCTCGTCCCGCTGGCGCCCGTCGACACGAGCGCCGACGTCCCGCGGGCCGTGCTGGCCGCGGTCGGTATCCCCGACGCGATGCGGATGGGCGAGGCGGCCGACGGCACGGGGGCCGTGGAGCGGCTGCTCGACGCGCTGGAGAACCGGCACCTGGTCCTGGTCCTGGACAACTGCGAGCACCTGCTGGACGCCGTGGCCCACCTGGCCGCCCGGCTGCTGGCCCGGGCGCCGCACGTACGCGTCCTGGCCACCGGCCGCGAGGCGCTGGGCATCACCGGCGAGCGGCTCCACCCGGTGCCCCCGCTGCCGCTGCCCGAGCGGGACGCGGGCCCGCGCGAGGCCCTGGAGTACGCGGCGGTGCGGCTGTTCGCCGAGCGCGCGGGCGCGGTGCGGCCCGGTTTCCGGGTGGACGAGGCCACGGCGCCCCTGGTGGTCGGCATCTGCCGGGAGCTGGACGGCATCCCGCTCGCGATCGAACTGGCGGCCGCCCGCACCCGCTCCCTGACCCCGGGCCAGATCGCGGCCCGCCTCGGCGACCGGTTCCGGCTGCTCACCGGCGGCGACCGCACCGCGCTGCCCCGCCACCGCACCCTGCGGGCGGTCGTCGACTGGAGCTGGGAGCTGCTGGACGACACCGAACGCGCGGTCCTGCGACGCCTGTCGGTGTTCGCCGGCGGCGCCACACCCGAACACGCCGAACGGGTCTGCGCACCAAAGAGCGCCGACGCCGCCGACGTGCCGGACGTGCTCGCCTCCCTGATCGACAAGTCCCTGGTGACCGCCACCGGCGACGACGGCTCCGGCGGGGTGCGCTACCACCTGCTGGAGACCGTCCGCGCCTACGCCGCCGAACGTCTGGAGGAATCCGGCGAGGGCGCGCGCACCCGCGCCGCGCACGCCGCCTGCCTCCTCGCCCTCGCCGAACGGGCCGACCCCGAACTGCGCCGCCGCGACCAGATGGCCTGGGCCGCGCGCCTGGGCGCCGAACGGGACAACCACCACGCCGCGCTGCGCCACGCCGTCGACAGCGGTGATGCGGCCACCGCCCTGCGGCTGCTGGGCGCGCTCGCCTGGTACTGGATCATCGGCGACCACGCCACCGAGGCGGGCACCTGGGCACTCGCGATCCGCGAACTGGCCGGCGAGCAGGCGCCGCCCGGGCTGGAGGACGCCTACGCGATGTGCACCTTCATCGCCGTCCTGGTGACCACCCTCGGCGGGGACCGGCCGGCGGACCCGGACGGCATGCGCCGCGCCGCCACCACGGCACTGGCACACCTGCCCGAACGGCCGCGGCACCCGGTGCTGTTCCTGGCCCGGCCCGGCTGCGCCCTGCTGCTGGGCGACCTGCCGCGCGCCCGCCGCAACCTGCGCGAGCTCCTCCCCCACCCCGACCCCTGGCTGCGGGCCACCGCCCACGTGGGCCTGGGGCACCTGGCCCTGAACCAGGGCCGCCTGGAGGAGGCTGCCACCGAACTCGGCCACGGCTACCGGCAGTTGCGGAATCTCGGCGAACGCTGGGGGCGCAACACCGCCATCGGCGGCCTGCTGGAACTCGCGCTGATCCGCGGCGACGGCCCCGAGGCCGTACGCCTGGGCGAGGAGGCCCACGACGCCGGCGCCGGCACGGGCCCGCAGCGGTGCGCCCTCGTCCTCGTCCAACTCGGCCGGGCCCGCGCCGAGGTGGGCGACCTTGCCGGCGCCCGCCGGGACATCGAACAGGGCGTGCGCACCGCCGAACGCCTCGGTCAGCACAGCGACGCCGCCGCCGCACTGCTCGCCCTCAGCGACCTCGCCCGGCGCGCGGGCGACCTCGCCGCGGCGCGCGGCCCGCTGCTGCGCGCCCTGGAACTGCTCGGGCCGCGCGCCGAACGCCCCGACCACCGGCGGATGGCCGCCCTCGTCCTCAGCCGGCTCGGATGCCTGGCCGAGCAGGAGGACGACCTGGCGGCCGCGGCCGACCGGCACGCCCGGGCGCTGGCCATGGCCGCCACCCTGCGCACCGCGGACCACCACACGCTCGCCACCGCCACCGAGGGCCTGGCCGCGCTCGCCGCCGCCCGCGGCGACAACGAACGGGCCGCCGAACTCCTCGGCACCGCGCACACCCTGCACGGCTACCGGGCCGAGCGCAGCCCGGAGGTGGGACGGGCCACCGCCACCGCCACCGGCGCCCTCGGCGCGCGGGCCTTCGACGCCGCCTACGAGCGCGGGCGCCGGGCCACCGTCGAGCAGGCGCTCGCCCTCACCCCCTGACCCCCTGACACCCTGACACCCTGACAGCCCGGCAGCCCGGCGCCCCCGTGCGGCCGGCGGGCCGGCCGCACGGGGGGTGGTCCCGAGGTGCGCCTCAGACCTTCACCACGGGCACGTCCGCGCCGGGCCCGGGGGCGTGCTCCTCCACCGGCATGCCCGCCCCTTGCGCCCGCGAGGGCAGGAACAGCGCGGCGAGGGCGGCGGCGACCAGCGCCGCCACGCCGCAGACGGTGAGCACCTCGCCCATGCCGTGGACGAAGGCGCCGTGGGCCGACGCCAGCAGCGCCGGGTCCCCCAGGTCCCGGGCGACGGCCCCGGCCGCCGTCACCGAGTCCCTGGCGGCCTCGGCGGCGGGCGCGGGCAACCCGTCCACCGAGAGGCGCTCCAGGTAGCCGGAGCCGAGCAGGCTGCCCAGCGCCGCGACCCCGAGGACGCCGCCGACCTGCTGGAGCGTCTCCAGCACGCTGGTGCCGGCGCCGGTGTCCCCCTTCGGCAGCGAGGCCATCACGATGCCGGTGGACGGCACGATGGCCAGCCCGAAACCCACCCCCACGACGGCCAGCCACAGCGCGGTGTACCGGTAGCCGCTCGCGGGGGCGGCGTGCGCGCCGAGGAGGACGCCGGCGGCGAGGACGACCAGACCGGCCGGTACGACCACCCGCGCGCCGAGCCTGGGCACCAGGGCCTCGCTCAGGGCGGCCGCCACCATCAGACCGCCGATCAGCGGCAGCACGCGCAGGCCCGTGCCGAAGGAGTCGAAGCCCTGCACCGCCTCCAGGTACTGCGGCACCACGAACAGGATCCCCATGATGGCGAAGTTGCCGAACACCGCGGTCAACGTGCCCCAGGCGAAGCGGCGGTCGGCGAACAGGCGCAGGTCCACCAGCGGGGCGCCGGCCCGGCGCTGGTGCAGGACGAACACCGCCACCAGCACCGCCCCGCCGGCCAGCGGGCCCACCACCAGCGGATCGCCCCAGCCCCCGGTCGGCACCATGATCGTGCCGTAGACGAGGGCGGTGACGGCGACCGCGCTCAGCGCGGTGCCCACCACGTCGAACGGCACACCCCGCACCCGGCCACGCCCGGCACGTACGGCACGTGTGTCGGCGTGCCCGGCCTGTGCGGCGTGCCCGGCGCGTGCGTCGGCGTGGGCGGCGTCCCTGGGCAGCAGGAGGCGGCCGGCGACCAGCGCCAGGACCACCACCGGGACGTTGAACAGGAACACCGAGCCCCACCAGAAGTGGTCGAGCAGCCAGCCGCCGATGACCGGCCCGGCGGGCATGCCGGCCGCGGCGGCCGCGGTCCACACCGCGATGGCCCGGGAGATCTCCTGCTCGCCGAAGATCCTGGGCAGCAGCGCCATCGAGACCGGCATGATCATCGCGGCCCCGATCCCGAGCACCGCGCGCACCGCCACCACCGCGCCCGGCGTGGCGACGAACGCCCCCGCGAGCGAGGCGAGACCGAACAGCGCGATGCCCGCCAGCAGCAGCCTGCGGTGACCGTAGCGGTCCCCGAGCCGGCCGACGGGCAGCATCGCCACGCTGAAGGTGAGCAGGTAGCCGCCGCCGATCCACTGCAACTGGCCGCTGTCGGCGCCCAGTTCCTGCGCCAGGGTCGGCAGCGCCACATTGACGATCGTGCCGTCCAGGCCGACCACCAGGACGCTCAGCACCAGGGCGCCCAGCGCCCACCAGCGACGGCGGGGCGGGGGTACGGGGGTTGTCACGACGGCCTCCAGGATCCACGGGTACGAGTGCTCTCGGCGCACCGCTGCGCGGGGCCCGGACGGGATCCCCCGCCGCCCCTCGCCGATGTCCGACCGCCCCAGCCTGCGCCCCGCCCCTGGCACCGGGCCGACGCCCGGCGCACACCACCGCACGGGCCCTGGCACGCGCCTGGCACGGGACTTGCACCCGGCCACGGGCAGGAAGGAGCGCGCGACAGGCGCCGACCCGGCCCGGGGCACCGGGCAGGGCCCACGTCCGCAGGGCCTCGTACGGGCCACCTCGCTGTGCCCACACGCCCCGCCCCGCCCCCGCCCGCCGGGCGCGCGGCGGGCCCGCGCACGCCGC
>NZ_JBSGFD010000035.1:0-57895 GCF_053603215.1 Kitasatospora sp. NPDC004240
TCTCTTTCCCCGGGCTTCGCCTTTTCGCGGGTGGGGGGGGGGCGGGGGGGGGCCCCCCCCCCGGGGGGGGGGGGGGGGGCCCGGCCGTCGTCGTCCCGGCACCGGGGCGCCGGCGGTCACGTCAGGCGGTCACCGGCTCGGCGGGCTTGCCGTCGGCCGGGCCGTCGGCCTTCGCGGCGTCCTGGCCCTGCGGCGCGCCGGCCCCGCGCAGCGGCACCTCGCGCAGGAAGACCGCCGCGGCGATCGCGATGACGGCGACGGCGGCACCCCAGAGGAACACGGTGTGCATGCCGTTGGCGACGGCGTGGTGGTAGGCGTCCTGGACGGGCGCGGGCAGCGCCTTGAGCGCCGCCGGGGTCATCTGGCCCGGGTCGCCCTGCAGCGCGGCGGACCCGCCGAGGCGCTCCTCCATGGTCGCGGTGACCCGGCTGTTGAACAGCGCGCCGAACAGCGCCACACCGAAGGAGCCGCCGATGGTGCGGAACAGGGTGGCGGTGGAGCTGGCCACGCCCATGTCCTTGAGCTCGACGCTGTTCTGCGCCACCAGCATGGTGACCTGCATCAGGAAGCCCATGCCGGCGCCGAGCACAACCATGTAGCAGGCGGAGGTGAAGGTGCTGGTCCCGGTGTCCAGCAGGGACAGCAGCAGCGAGCCGGCGGCCATCACGGCGGTGCCGATGATCGGGTAGATCCGGTACTTGCCGGTCTTGGTGATGGCCTGGCCGACGACCAGCGAGATCACCAGCATGCCCAGCATCATCGGCATCAGCAGCAGGCCGGAGTTGGTCGCCGAGGCGCCCTGGACGGTCTGCTGGTAGAGCGGCAGGAAGACGGTCGAGCCGAACATCACGAAGCCGACGATGAAGCCGATGATGCTCACCATGGTGAAGTTCACGTTCTTGAACAGGTCGAGCGGGAGCATCGGCTCCTCGACCCGCTGCTCGACGTAGCAGAAGGCGATCAGCGCGGCGGCGGCCAGCGCGGCGAGGCCCAGGATCTGCTTGGAGCCCCAGGAGTACTCCTGGCCGCCCCAGGTGGTGATCAGGGTCAGCGCGACGATGCCGGTGGTCAGCAGCAGGGCGCCGAGGTAGTCGATCCGGGCGGAGGAGCGGACCTTCGGCAGCTTCAGGGTGGCCACCACGACGGCGAGGGCGACCGCGCCGAGCGGCAGGTTGATGTAGAAGGTCCAGCGCCAGTTCAGGTGGTCGGTGATGAAGCCGCCGACCAGCGGGCCGCCGATGGTGGCGAGCGCCATCACCGCGGCGAACATGCCCTGGTACTTGCCGCGGTCACGGGGCGGGATCAGCGCACCCATGATCGACATCACACCGACCATCAGACCGCCGGCGCCCAGGCCCTGGAGGGCGCGGAAGCCGATCAGCTCGGTCATGTCCCGGGAGAGGCCGGACAGCGCCGAACCCACCAGGAAGATCACGATCGAGGTGAGGAAGGTGCCCTTGCGGCCGTAGAGGTCGCCGAGCTTGCCCCAGATCGGGGTGGAGGCGGCGGTCGCCAGGGTGTACGAGGTGACCACCCAGGCCAGGTGCTCGGCACCGCCGAGCTCGCCCACGATGGTCGGCATCGCGGTGCCGACGATCAGGTTGTCGAGCATGGCCAGCAGCATGGTCACGACCAGGCCGATCATGACCAGCCGGATCTCGCGCGGCGAGCGGGGGGTCTCGTCCACGGCGGCCGGCTGCTGCCCGGACTGCTCCGGCTGCTTCTCGGCCGCCGGTCCGGCCTTCGCCGGATCCTTCTGCCCGGTCTCGCGCGCGGGCGTGGCTTTCTCGCCCGCCGCGCCGCCGGCCTGCGGTTGTGACATGGGTGGTGTCTCCCGGAGTCGGTTCGGGACGACCTCGCAGGCCTTCGCTGCCCTACTTACTTGTCGCCCGGCTAGTTTCTTGGACCGTCGGCACGGTAAGTTGTTCACTAGCCGGGCGTCAAGCCAGTTTTCCCGCCCGCGCTCCGGACGGGCCACAATGAGGGCCCCGCAGTAGTTCACCGACGCAGTCACGAGGCAGGCCATGGGCACGACGCAGAGCCCCCGCAGCGACACCCGCGCCCGCATCATCGCGGTGGCACTGGAGCTGTTCTCCGAGCAGGGGTACGAGCAGACCTCCCTGCGCGAGATCGCCGACCGCCTCGGGGTCACCAAAGCGGCGCTGTACTACCACTTCAAGACCAAGGACGACATCGTCCACGGCATCGTGGTCAGCATGGCCGCGCCGATCGACGACACCATCGAGTGGGGCCGCGGCCAGGAGTGGACGCCGGAGCTGCGCGACGAGCTGATCCGCCGCTTCGCCGCCGGGATGTCCGAGCGGGCGCCGCTGCTGCGCTTCTTCCACGAGAACCAGCCCGCGCTGCGCGAGTCGCCGGCCGGGGTGGAGTTCCGCGACCGGATGATCGCGATGATCCGGCTGGTGCACGGCCCGGGGGCGGGTTTCGAGGACCGGCTGCGCGCGGCGATGTCGCTGTTCACCATCAACTCCGCGTTCTTCCTGCTCAAGCAGGAGCACAACGCCTGCGACTTCCCGCAGGAGGAGCACGAGGTGCCCACGGCCTCCCTGGAGGAGGCGATGGCGGCCTCCCAGCGGGTGGCCCTGGAGATCGCCGCGCTGATCCACCGCGACTGACCGGCCCCCGAGCCGGTCCCCGGACACACGGAGGGCCCCCGTCGGCACGGTCACCGGTGGGGGCCCTCGGGGCTGATGGCGGGGCGTCAGAAGGAGGTGACCCCGCGTGCCGAGAGGAAGGCGATCGGGTTGATCACCGAGCCGTAGTGGTTCTTGTTGCGGATCTCGAAGTGCAGGTGGGGGCCGGTCGAGTTGCCGGTGTTCCCGGAGCTGCCGATCCGCTCGCCGGCCTCGACCCGCTCGCCCGCCGACACCGAGATCGACGACATGTGGGCGTACTCGGCGAAGTGACCGTCCGCCAGCCGCAGCACGACCTCCTTGCCGTACGCGCCGGCCCAGCCCGCCGAGACCACGGTGGCGTCGCCGACCGCGAGCAGCGGGGTGCCCGGGGCGACCGCGAAGTCCACGCCGGTGTGGTAGCCGGCCGCGTACTCGGGGTTGACCACGCCGTACGGGTTGCTGGTCGGCGCGCCCGGAACGGGGGCGGACCACTCGGCCCTGGGCGGCGCGGGAGCGGGCTCGGGAGCGGGGGCCGGCGCGGGCTCGGGAGCGGGGGCCGGGGCCGCCTCGGGAGCCGGGGCCGGCTCTGCGGCCGGAGCGGCCGGCTCTGCGGCGGGCGCGGGCTCCTGGCCGGCCGGCTGGGCGTGGTCGGCGGAGGTCGCGGGCGCCTCGGCCGGCGCGGCGGTCAGCAGGTTGGCGGCCACCGCCACGTACTGCTGCGCCGACCCGTGCTGGTGCGGCATCCGGTACGCGCTGGGGCCGGCCACCTGCACCGCGGCGGGCGCGGGTGCGGCGCTCTGCGGGGCGGTGAACGCCGAGCTGCCGGGGGTCGTGGGGAGGACCGTCTGCGCCGCGGCGTTGCCCGGGGCGGCGACCAGCAGGGCGCCGGAGAGTATCACCGTGGCGGCGCCCACCGCGGTGACCGCCCGGCGGTGCCCGGTGTCGGAGGTCAGGCGGGCCGGGAGGTCCGCGGAGAGGGCGGCCGAGAGGCCGGCGGAGAGCCGGGCCGGGAGGCCGGAGGCGGGGGCGGACGGCGCGGTGCGGGTGCGGAGGGCGTGGCCGAGTCGGGACTGCCAGGCCGCCGCGTGGGTCGCCGTGCGGTCGGCGAGTCGGCGGAGGGCCGGCCCCATGGGCGGGAAGGAGGACATCGGGAAGCTCAACCTCACGGACGTACGGGGGTGGCACTGAGCCCGTCGGGGGCGTGCAGAGCGGGGACCACTCAGGTGTAACCGTCACCGAACGCGGTCCCAAACGGTGTGACCTACTACGGCGTGTAGTCAGCGTGGCGCCGGAGATTCAATCCGATGGAGTAAGGATCATGCGATCCGGCGGTCCTCTCATACGCTTTTCGCTCCGCCGTACCCCGGTCGCCGCACCCGTCCGGGTTACTACCGTCGCTCGTACCGGGCCGGGGGCCTGTGACCAGTGCCACCGGAGGGCACCCGCGCGACGTGGCGGCGCTCACCCCGCGGCCGTGCCACGACCGCCCCGTGACCGCCCGCGCGGACCCCCTGACCGAACGGCCGTTCTGCGGGACCATCGACGCATGTATGCCAACTGGAGCGAAGACACGGACGGCACCGCCCCCAGTGCCCTGCAGCGCCGGTTCACCGCCCTGCGCGGCTGCGACCGCCTGCTCTCGGGCACCCGGCCGCAGAGCCTGCGGGAGCGGCTCGCCGCCCTCGCGGACGGGCACGGCGACGCGTACGACCTCGACCGCCGCCCCGACCAGTACGGCGACGGGGTGGTCCGCACCCTGGAGCGGCGGGTGGCCGAGCTGCTGGGCACCGAGGACGCGGCCTTCTTCCCGACCGGCACCATGGCCCAGCAGGTCGCCGCGCGGATCCGTGCCGAGGAGGCCGGCATCCGCGCCGTCGCCACCCACCCGCTCGCCCACACCGAGCAGCACGAGCGCCACGCCCACGCCGTCCTCGGCGGGCTGCGCAGCCTCTGGCCGACCGTCGAGCCGCGGATCCCGACCGTCCGGGAGGTGCGCGACTTCGACGAGCCGTTCGCCGTGATGATCCTGGAGCTGCCGCTGCGCGAGGCCGGGTTCGTCCTGCCCGCG
The DNA here is from genome assembly GCF_053603215.1 of Kitasatospora sp. NPDC004240. Lineage (NCBI taxonomy): Bacteria > Bacillati > Actinomycetota > Actinomycetes > Kitasatosporales > Streptomycetaceae > Kitasatospora > Kitasatospora sp. NPDC004240. Next base: position 4,705 of record NZ_JBSGFD010000035.1, read on the forward strand.
TGGGGCGATCTGGCGGCGGTGGCGGCCGTGGTCCGGGAGGAGCGGGGGGCCGCCCTGCACCTGGACGGCGCACGGCTCTGGGAGTCCACCACGTACCTGGGCCGCTCGCTGCCGGAGATCGCCGCGCTGGCCGACTCGGTCTACGTCTCCTTCTACAAGACCCTCGGCGGGATCAGCGGCGCCGTGCTGGCGGGCGACGGTGCCTTCGTCCGCACCGCCAAGGCGTGGCGCCACCGCTACGGCGGCCAGCTGTTCCAGCAGTGGCCGGCCGCGCTGGCGGCGCTGGCCGGGCTGGAGCGCGAACTGCCCCGGCTGCCCGCGTACGTGTCGCACGCCGGGACGGTCGCGGCCGCCCTCGCCGAGGCGGTCGCCGACGTGCCCGGCGCCCGGGTCCACCCGGCGCCGCCGCACACCCACCAGTTCCAGCTGTGGCTCCCGTACGGCGCGGCGGAGCTCAACGAGGCGGGGCTGCGGCTGGCGGAGGAGTCGCGGACCGGCCTCTTCGGCAACTGGCGCGAGCCCGGCCCGCCGGGGCTGGCGATGACCGAGGTGACCGTCGCCGGGGCGGCCCTGGAGTGGACGGCCAAGGACGTCGGCGCGGCGGTCGAGGCCTTCCTCGCCCTGCTGCTGGGGCCGGTCTGGGCCGACCGCCTCTGACCGGTCGTGAGATGTCGCCGAATCAGGTCGCGGTGCGTCAGGCACCGCACCGTCAGGCGACCCGCCCGGCAAAGGAGTCCGGCCCGGCAAAGGAGTCCGGCCCGCCCCCGCGAACTGCGGGGACGGGCCGGACGGGTGATTCAGTGCCTGATCACAGGCTGATCGTCACTGCTCGGTGCGATCAGTTGTCGACCGGGCGGACGCGGATCCAGGTCTCGAGGTAGTTCGAGGACTCGTTCTCGATCTCGATGCTGGTGCCGGTCTTCGGGACGATGACGCTGCTGTACGGGTTGTCCTTGGTCCAGTACGACTTGAGGTCGCTGAACTCGTCGACACCCTTGGCGCGCGGGACGATGGTCTCGACGCCGTTCTTGTGCAGGGTCAGGCCGTCGGTGCGCTGCGAGCCGAAGGTCGAGTCGTAGCCGTTGATGCGCGGACGCATCAGGGTGCCGTCGGCCCACTTGATCGGGGTCGGGTGCGAGTCGACCGGGAGGATCAGACCCTGGCCCGGGTGGTTGGTGACGTTGTTGTCGCTCTGGGAGGTGTCCCAGTACCAGATCAGCAGACCGTCCTGGTACGGGTAGTGCTCCACCCAGCCCGGCTTGGCAGCGCCGAAGCCGAAGTTGTACGGGCCGACCTTGAGGGTGCGGTCGTACGAGATGTACTGGCGGTTCTCGGCGATGTAGTACTGCGCGTAGTCGTTCGAGAACTTGCCGGTGATCCGGGAGAAGCCCTTCGGGGCCCAGCCGTTGTCACCGTTCTCGGCACCGTCGGTGAAGACCGCGGCACCGTCGGCGGTGACGGCGATGTCGTCGAGGGCCAGGCCCTTGAGGTGCAGGCCGCCGTCGGTGACGTAGCGGAAGCGGACCTTGACGGCCTTGCCGGCGTAGGCGTCCAGCGAGTAGGCCAGGTCGCCCCACTTGCCGCCCGAGGAACCGGACAGCGAGGGCTTGCCGGACGGGTCGGCCGGGAGGGCGGTGCCGTTGAAGGTACCGGCCAGGGCGGACCAGTTGGCGCCACCGTCGGTCGAGACCTCGGCGTAGGCGTAGTCGAAGTCCTGCTCGATGTCGTACCAGCCCTTGGCCGTCAGCGAGGCCTTGGACTTGCCGGTCAGGTCGAGGTCACGGGTCAGCGAGACGTTCAGGTCGTCGGCGCTGCCGCTCCACCACTCGTTGGCACCCGCGAACGGGGTGTTGATCTCGGTGGTGACGGTCTTCTTCGGCAGGTCGACGACGAGCGCCTGCGGCAGACGGGTGTTGAACTCCGCCGGGCCGATGTGGTGCTTCGACTCCGTGCCGGCCTTGGCCTTGTCGTACTTCAGCCAGCCGAGCTGCAGCTTGCTCCAGGCGTCGAGGTCGTTCGGCATGTCGCCGATCTCGTTCTTGCCCTCGCCGAGCCACGAGCCGGACGACATCAGCGACCAGAAGCCGACCGAGTTGTCGATGCCGCTGCCGGAGGTGTCGTAGAGGTCCGGCAGACCGAGGTCGTGGCCGTACTCGTGGGCGAAGACACCGAGGCCGCCGTTCTCGGGCTGCATGGTGTAGTCGCCGACCCAGATGCCCGTGGTGCCGACCGGGGTGCCGCCGAGCTTGTTGTTGGCGGGACCGGTGGAACCCTGCTGGGTGCCGTAGACGTACGAGCGGTGCGCCCAGAGCGCGTCGGTGCCCTGCTTGCCACCGCCGGCCGACTGGTCCTCACCGGCGTGCACGATCTGGAAGTGGTCGATGTAACCGTCGGGCTCGTTGAAGTTGCCGTCGTGGTCGAAGTCGTACCGGTCCCACTTGTCGTACTCGGCGATCTGGGCCTGGATCTGAGCGTCCGTCTTGCCCTTGGCCTTCTCGGACTGGACCCACGCGGTGATGCCGTCGCGGATCAGGTCCTGGGCGTTGGAGCAGACGTGCTGGCCGCAGTAGTCCGAGCCGTAACGGGCCTCGTTCCACGGCACCTTGACCCAGTCGGTGACCGTGCCCTCGACCGAGTAGCGGCCCGAGGACTGCTTCTCGAAGTAGGTCTTCAGCGAGTCCTTGGTGGTGCTGAAGTACATGTCCTGGAAGTGCTGCTGGTTGTAGTCAGCGCGCCAGGCGGTCGAGTTGTTGGTCGCCGGGTCCGGCTTCTCGATCTGGTTGTGCACCGGACCGGGCGTGCCGCCGTACTTGACCTTGCCGTCGGGCGTGGTCGTGGTGTTGTCCACCTGGTCGCTGAAGTCGACCAGGATGGTGAAGATCTTGTCCGTGCGCTCGCGGGCGAGCTCGACGTACTTGTTGCGGCCCAGCTTGATGCTGCTGCCGCCGCCGATCTGCTCGACCTTGGCGGTGCCGGCGAGCAGCTGCTCGGTCGCGGCCTTCTGCTCGGCCTCGACCTTCTCGGTCAGCGGACCCGGGAAGTTGTGCTCGAGCGAGGTCTGGACCTCGGCCGGGTCAGTCGGAACCGGGGCCGTGGGGGCCGCGGTGGCCACACCCGGGAGCATCCCCGCACCGAGCGCCGCAATGACCGCCGTGGCCACGCCGACCGCAGCGGATTTCCTGGTCATCTTCAACGTTGTGACGTCCTCCCCAAACCGGTCTGGCTCTTGGCCCTCCCGGCAAACCAATGAAAGACAGGTGGACGTATTTGATCCAAGTGAAGACGGAAAAGATAGACCTTGACCGTTACATGGCCACAGCGCTATCCTCCGCGACGCCCTATCAGCTGATGAACAGTCAAAAACTTTAGCGATAAAGCGGCTCGACCTGGCGGAACGTACCCGCACCAGCCGCTGACCAGGCGGCAGGCGGCCGAGTCAGTGGGCGGGATCACAGCTTCTTGGACAGGGAGTAAAAAAGCCGAGGCCCCCGGCGGGAACGCCGGGGGCCTCGAATGTTTGCTGTTATCTGTTAAATGTTTCTACTTCGTCAGGTCGGGTCCGGACGAAGCGACGGCGGCCGGGGTGTCGGCGACGGCCGACTTCTCCTCGCCGCGGAAGGTGAACGTGGCGTCCTTGCCCTCGCCCTCGACACCCACGACCACGATGTGGCCGGCCCGCAGCTCGCCGAAGAGGATCTTCTCGGAGAGGTGGTCCTCGATCTCGCGCTGGATGGTGCGGCGCAGCGGACGGGCACCCAGGATCGGGTCGTAGCCGCGCTTGGCCAGCAGCTTCTTGGCCTCGACGCTGAGCTCCAGGCCCATGTCCTTGTCCTTGAGGCGCTGGTCCACCTTGTCGATCATCAGGTCGACGATCTGGATGATGTCGTCCTCGGACAGCTGGTGGAAGACCACGATGTCGTCGACGCGGTTCAGGAACTCGGGGCGGAAGTGCTGCTTGAGCTCCTCGCCGACCTTCGCCTTCATCCGCTCGTACCCGGTCTGGGTGTCACCCGTGGCCGCGAAGCCCAGGTTGAAGCCCTTGGAGATGTCCCGGGTGCCGAGGTTGGTCGTCATGATGATGACGGTGTTCTTGAAGTCGACCACGCGGCCCTGGGAGTCGGTCAGGCGACCGTCCTCCAGGATCTGCAGCAGCGAGTTGAAGATGTCCGGGTGGGCCTTCTCCACCTCGTCGAAGAGGACGACGGAGAACGGCTTGCGGCGCACCTTCTCGGTCAGCTGGCCGCCCTCCTCGTAGCCCACGTAACCGGGCGGGGAGCCGAACAGCCGGGAGACGGTGTGCTTCTCCGAGAACTCCGACATGTCGAGCGCGATCAGCGCGTCCTCGTCGCCGAAGAGGAACTCGGCGAGCGTCTTGGACAGCTCGGTCTTACCGACGCCCGAGGGGCCGGCGAAGATGAACGAGCCGCCGGGACGCTTCGGGTCCTTGAGGCCCGCGCGGGTGCGCCGGATGGCCTGGGAGAGCGCCTTGATGGCGTCCTTCTGGCCGATGACGCGCTTGTGGAGCTCGTCCTCCATGCGCAGCAGGCGGGAGGTCTCCTCCTCGGTCAGCTTGAAGACCGGGATGCCGGTGGCGGTGGCCAGGACCTCGGCGATGAGCTCCTCGTTGACCTCCGCGACGACGTCCATGTCGCCGGCCTTCCACTCCTTCTCGCGCTTGGCCTTGGCCTGCAGGAGCTGCTTCTCGTCGTCGCGCAGCGACGCGGCCTTCTCGAAGTCCTGCGCGTCGATCGCGCTCTCCTTCTCGCGGCGGACGTCGGCGATCTTCTCGTCGAACTCGCGCAGGTCCGGCGGCGCGGTCATCCGGCGGATGCGCATCCGGGAGCCGGCCTCGTCGATCAGGTCGATCGCCTTGTCCGGCAGGAAGCGGTCCGAGATGTACCGGTCGGCCAGGGTGGCGGCGGCGACCAGGGCGGCGTCCGTGATGGAGACCCGGTGGTGGGCCTCGTAGCGGTCGCGCAGACCCTTGAGGATCTCGATGGTGTGCGGCAGCGACGGCTCGGCGACCTGGATCGGCTGGAAGCGGCGCTCCAGCGCGGCGTCCTTCTCCAGGTGCTTGCGGTACTCGTCCAGGGTGGTGGCACCGATGGTCTGCAGCTCGCCGCGGGCCAGCATCGGCTTGAGGATGCTGGCGGCGTCGATGGCGCCCTCGGCGGCGCCCGCGCCGACCAGGGTGTGCAGCTCGTCGATGAACAGGATGATGTCGCCGCGGGTGCGGATCTCCTTGAGGACCTTCTTCAGGCGCTCCTCGAAGTCACCGCGGTAGCGGGAGCCGGCGACCAGGGCGCCGAGGTCCAGCGTGTAGAGCTGCTTGTCCTTCAGCGTCTCCGGGACCTCGCCCTTGACGATCGCCTGGGCCAGGCCCTCGACGACGGCGGTCTTGCCGACGCCGGGCTCACCGATCAGCACGGGGTTGTTCTTGGTGCGGCGGGACAGCACCTGCATGACCCGCTCGATCTCCTTCTCGCGCCCGATGACCGGGTCGAGCTTGGCCTCGCGGGCGGCCTGGGTGAGGTTGCGGCCGAACTGGTCGAGGACCAGCGAGGTCGACGGGGTGCCCTCGGCCGGCCCGCCGGAGGTGGCGGACTCCTTGCCGGGGGTCTGGTAGCCGGAGAGCAGCTGGATGACCTGCTGGCGCACCCGGTTCAGGTCGGCGCCCAGCTTCACCAGGACCTGGGCGGCGACGCCCTCGCCCTCGCGGATCAGGCCGAGCAGGATGTGCTCGGTGCCGATGTAGTTGTGGCCGAGCTGCAGGGCCTCCCGGAGCGAGAGCTCCAGGACCTTCTTCGCCCGGGGGGTGAAGGGAATGTGACCGGACGGGGCCTGCTGGCCCTGGCCGATGATCTCCTCGACCTGCTGGCGAACGGCCTCAAGAGAAATCCCGAGGCTCTCCAGGGCCTTAGCGGCGACACCCTCACCCTCGTGGATCAGACCCAGGAGGATGTGCTCGGTGCCGATGTAGTTGTGGTTGAGCATCCGGGCTTCTTCCTGAGCCAGGACGACAACCCGCCGCGCGCGGTCGGTGAACCTCTCGAACATCGTTTATCGCTCCTCAGAGCGGTCGGGCAGTTCGGGGTCGGTCCCCGCCCTGTCCTTCCGCATGCTAGTCCCGCTCAGCGGCGCGGCCCACGGATTCGCTCCCGCCGGGGGAACGAGATGCTGCGCGACCAGCCGACACCAATCCCAACCTGATGCTGGGAGACGGTGTTCCCACAGGTGGGCCCGATGCACCAGATACCGCTACGCCATCGGCGAACAACGGCCGCCGGGACGGAGTCGGACGGCTTCCGGCCGATCGCGCGTACTGCCCGGGGCGGGGTGCTCGACCCTGCCCACCTGCATTCATACCCGGTATCGGGCGGCTTCTCGCGCAGTTTCCGCGGTGGCGGTGTTCGCCTGGCGAGAAGTCGGCTGACGGCCCGCCCGATCGCGGGCGGGCGGCGGCGCCCGGCGGCGGTGACGGTGGTTCAGCCACGGCCGCGATCGCGCCGGTGTCCCGGGCGGGCCGGTGGGGGCCACCCGGACATCGCTTGGGCCACCCGGGGGGTGGCGGCGTTACCGCTTCGCTCCTACAGCGTTGCACAACCCGTGAACGTTCCGCCCCCCGTGGCCGGCCCGCGGCGGGGCCGACGGCACGGCCGGGCGCCCCGCGCGGACGCGCCGCGGGGCGCGGTGGCGGGCCCCTCCGCGCCCCGCGCGTGTGGCGTGGCGGTCCGACCCGACGGGCCGGCGGCCGGGGCCCCGCACCCGCCCCGGCGGCCGCACGGCCGGATCGGACCGGCTCCCGGGAGGTGTCCCGGGCCGGACCTCAGGCCGCGTTGGCCTTCTCGTACGCCTCGCGGACGGTGCTGGGCACCCGGCCGCGGTCGTTGACCTCGTAGCCGTTCTCCTTGGCCCACGCGCGCACCTTGGCGGTGTCCGGAGCGGCGCCGCCGGACGGGCGCGGCGAACCGCCCCGGCCGCTGCGGCGGGCGCCGGCGAGGCGGCCGCTCTGCTTGCGGCCCTTCTCGACGTACGGGGCCAGCAGACCGCGCAGCTTGTCCGCGTTGGCGCTCTTCAGGTCGATCTCGTAGGCAACGCCGTCGAGCGCGAACGTCACCGTCTCGTCCGCCGAACCGCCGTCGAGATCGTCTTCAAGAATGACCTGCACCCTCTGTGCCACGGGCTTCCCTTTCCGCTAAACGACCCATTGCCTAAGGAAAGGAAAGCGCCTTTCACCGGAAAACACAAACCCCTGGCCCTCCCGGGAGCGGCTCACAGGTGCAGCAGCATGCGAGAGTTGCCCAGAGTGTTGGGCTTCACACGCTCCAGGTCGAGGAACTCCGCGACTCCTTCATCGTACGAGCGGAGAAGTTCCTCATAGACATCCGTAGCGATCGCCGCGGGGTCTGTCGTACCATCGTCGGTTTCCTGGAGCTCGCCGATCTCGACGAAACCGTGTTTCGCGAAGAAGGACACCTCGAACGTCAAGCAGAAAATCCGACGGACGCCCAGCCAGCGCGCGGTCTGCACGAGCTTCTCCAGCAGCAGGTGCCCGACGCCGATCCCGCGGCAGACCGGGTCGACCGCGAGGGTGCGGACCTCGGCGAGGTCCTCCCACATCACGTGCAGCGCGCCGCAGGCCACCACCGTGCCGTCGTCGTCCCGCTCGGCCACCCAGAACTCCTGGACGGACTCGAACAGTGTGACCGTCGGCTTGTCCAGCAGAATGCCGTCGCGCGAGTAGGCGTCGATGAGCCTGCGCACCGCTCGCACGTCCGTGGTCCGCGCCCGGCGGATGGTGACCTCCATGGCGGGACGTTATCGCGCCGGACCCGACCCGGTCTCCCCGGTATCCGGGCCGCTCTCCGCGGAATCCCCGGCGGCCGGGTCGGTCGGGAACGGAGCGGCCACCCGCAGCGCGTCCCGGAGGGCTTCGCGTTGCTCCGGCGACATCAGGCCGAAGAAGTGCACCAGGGCGGCGGCCGGATTGTCACTGGTCGCCCACGCGTCGTTCATGAGGGCGGCCGTGTACGCCTCACGCGAGGAGACCGGCTCATATCGATAGGCCCGGCCGGCCCGCTCCCGGCGCAGCCAGCCCTTTCTGTGGAGCTTGTCCAGGACGGTCATCACCGTGGTGTACGCGATATCGCGTTCCGACCGGAGATCCAGCAGAACCTCGCGAACCGTGACCGGGCGGTTCCACCGCCACACCCTGGTCATGATGGCGTTCTCTAGTTCACCGAGTTGCCGGACCATAGTGCGGCCAGGATAGGGAGTGAATGGGGCAAATCTTGTGAAGTGCCGCCAAACCGGCGCGCCGCCACTCCCGGGATTCGGGAATGGCGGCGCGCCGGTGGTGCGGTGGGCGGCGGCCCGGGGGACCGGTCAGTCGACCAGGTCCTCCTTGGCCTTCTGGGCCCCGCCCTGGCTGCGGATGATGGCCCGCACCAGGAAGCCGAAGCCGATCGCCATGACCAGCGGCGGGACGATCGCGCTGACGTAGTCCATCAGGTCACTCCTCCTCGGTCTTCTCCGCCGCGGCGGCGGAGGCCTTGGGCTCCGGCTTCACCAGCGGGAAGAGCACCGTCTCCCGGATGTTCTTGCCGGTCAGCAGCATGATCAGGCGGTCCACGCCGAGGCCGAGGCCGCCGGTGGGCGGCATCGCGTACTCCAGGGCCCGCAGGAAGTCCTCGTCCACCTGCATCGCCTCGACGTCGCCGCCGGCCGCCAGCAGCGACTGGGCGGTCAGCCGGGCGCGCTGCTCGACCGGGTCGACCAGCTCGGAGTAGGCGGTGCCGATCTCGGTGCCGAAGATCACCAGGTCCCACTTCTCGGCCACGCCCGGGATCGAGCGGTGCTGGCGGGTCAGCGGGGAGACCTCGGTCGGGTAGTCCCTGATGAAGGTCGGCCGGACGGCGTTCTCCTCCAGCAGGCGCTCGACCATCTCCAGCACGATCTGGCCGTGGCCCCACTCCTTCTCGAAGGGGATGCCGTGGTCGAAGGCCAGCTTGCGCAGCTCCTCCACGGTGGTGTCCGGGGTGACCTCGGTGCCGAGGCGGGCGGAGATGCCCGGGTAGACGCCGATCTCCTCCCACGGCTCGGCCAGGTCGATCTCGTGCTCCACGCCGTGCGGGTCCAGGCCCTTGATCACCGTGGTGCCCAGGGCGTCCCGGGCGGCGTTGACGATGGTGGCCCGGATCAGCTCGGCCTGGGTGTCGTAGTCGCCGTACGCCTCGTACGACTCCAGCGAGGTGAACTCGGGGTTGTGGGTGGAGTCCGCGCCCTCGTTGCGGAAGTTGCGGTTGATCTCGAAGACCTTCTCCGCGCCGCCGACCACCAGCCGCTTGAGGTACAGCTCGGGGGCGATCCGCATGTAGAGGTCGATGTCGTACGCGTTGATGTGCGTCTTGAACGGCCGCGCGTTGGCGCCGCCGTGCACCGGCTGCAGCATCGGGGTCTCGACCTCGATGTAGCCGCGCTCCTCGTAGGTGCGGCGGATCGAGCGGACGACCTTGCTGCGCAGGTGCAGGATCTCGCGGGCCTCGGGGTTGACGATCAGGTCGACGTACCGCTGGCGCACCCGCGCCTCGGGGTCGGTCAGGCCCTTGTGCTTGTCCGGCAGCGGGCGCAGGCACTTGGCGGTGAGCACCCAGCTGTCCACCATCACGGACAGCTCGCCGCGGCGGGAGGTGATCACCTCGCCCTCGACGCCGACCTGGTCGCCGAGGTCGATGTCGGACTTCCACGCGGCCAGCCGCTCCTCGCCCAGCTTGTCCAGGGAGAACATCACCTGGAGGTCGCCGCTGCCGTCGCGCAGGGTGGCGAAGCAGAGCTTGCCGCCGGTGCGGGACAGGATCACCCGGCCGGTGATGCCGGCCCGCTCGCCGGTCGCGGTGTCGGGGGCCAGGTCCGGGTGCTTGGCGCGCAGGTCGGCGATGGTGCTGGTGCGGGGGAAGCCGACCGGGTACGGGTCGACGCCGGCGGCGCGGAGCCGGTCCAGCTTCTCGCGCCGCACGCGCATCTGCTCGGGAAGGTCGTCGGTCGCGGAAAGGGGGCTCTGATCGCTCACCCCACCAGGGTAGCCAGCCCGCGGCGGTGCTCCTCGCCGCCCCGGCCCGTGGGGCGCACCGCGAAGCCCCTGCGGGCCCGCACCACGAAGCCCCGGGCGGGCCGCGTGGTGCGGCCCGCCCGGGGCGGGAGGGGAGGTGCCGGGGGTCAGCCGGTGCCGGTGGCCAGCTCCAGTTCCTCGGGGGCCTCGGCGGCGGGCGCGGGACGCGCCGGAGGCTTGGGCCGGCGGCCGAACAGCTCGGCCGGGGTGGGCATCCGGTGCGTGCGGGGCGCGGTCGTACCGGCGGCGGTCCTTCCGGTGGCGGGCTTCCCGGCGGCGGTGCGGTCGGCGGGGGAGACGTTGCTGCTCATCGGGATCCGTCCTCCAACAGGGATGGGGAGACTGCTCGGGGGTCCGGCAGGGCTCGGTACGGCCATGAGGTGGCGCTGCCCGGTGGTGAGCGCGAGCCGTTCCCGGACGGCCGCCTCGGCCAGCGCGTGGCAGCGCCCGGCCAGCCGGGAGCGGCGGGAGCGCTCGCCCTGGCCGCACGGCTGCCGGGTCAGCCCGCGCAGGGCGGTGAGGTCCTCGGGGCCCGGCAGGTAACCGTCGGTCACCGCCTCCTCCAGCCGCTCCAGGTACCCGGTGGCGCCGCCGGGCAGCGCGTCGCGGTAGCGGGCGAGGTCGGCGAGCAGGAAGGCGCGCAGCCGGCCGCCCTCCCGGACGGCCTCGTCGATGGCCTCGGTGAGGCGCAGCGCGTCCTGGACGTCCTCGGCCCACAGCTCGGCGGCCGGGTACGGGAACGGCGGCCCGTCGGGGCTGCGCGGGTGGAAGGGGACGGCGGGGTGCAGGGCTTGGGCGAGGGCACGGCGCAGCACGCGGACTTCGTCGGCGCTGAAGGCCATCCCGCCGCGCGATCCGTGTGGCGTAGGCATGCGCTGACACTACGTGAGGTATATCCGATTTGTTGGGACTGCCGCGCCAAGTCCCACGTTTGGCCCGGAGGGGCCCTGCGGGTGCGAACCGGGCCCGGCCGGGCCGCCGTGGGACGGCCGGACCCGGGCCCGGTCAGGCCGCCGTGGGACGGTTGCGTTCGTAGACGAGCCGCAGGCCGATCAGGGTCAGCCAGGGCTCGTGGACGTCGATCGTCCCGGCCTCGCCGAGGACCAGCGTGGCCAGCCCGCCGGTGGCGATCACCTGGACGTCGTCCGGGTCCTTGGCCAGCTCCTTGGCCATCCGGTCGACCAGCCCGTCGACCTGGCCCGCGAAGCCGTACAGGATGCCGGACTGCATGCCCTCGACGGTGTTCTTGCCGATCACGTTGCGTGGCCGGGTCAGCTCGATCTTGCGCAGCAGGGCGCCGCGGTTGCCGAGCGCCTCCACCGAGATCTCGATGCCGGGGGCGATCGCGCCGCCCACGTAGTCGCCGCGGGCGTTGACCGCGTCGAAGGTGGTCGCGGTGCCGAAGTCGACCACGATGCACGGGCCGCCGTACAGGTGGTTGGCGGCCAGCGCGTTCACGATGCGGTCCGCGCCGACCTCCTTGGGGTTGTCCATCAGGACGTGCACGCCCGTCTTCACCCCCGGCTCCACGATCACCGCGGGGACGTCGCCGTAGTAGCGGCGCGTCACCTCGCGGAACTCGTGGAGCACGGAGGGGACGGACGAGCAGATCGCCAGGCCCTCGATCGCCGCGTCGGTGATCGCGGTGTGCGAGCCCATCAGGCCGTGCAGCAGCACCGCCAGCTCGTCGGCCGTGCGGCGCGGATCGGTGGAGATCCGCCAGGTCTCGACCACGTCCTCGCCGTCGAACAGGCCGAGCGTGGTCTGGGTGTTGCCGACGTCGATGGTGAGCAGCATGGGGCGCTTTCTGCGAGAGACGGTTACGGACGCAGGTCGAGACCGATGTCCAGGATCGGCGAGGAGTGCGTGAGCGCGCCCACGGCCAGGTAGTCGACACCAGTCTGGGCGACCTCGCGCGCGGTGGCCAGGGTCAGTCCGCCGGACGCCTCCAGCTTCGCCCGGCCGGCCACCAGTTCCACGGCCTCCTTCAGCTGCGGGACCGCGAAGTTGTCCAGCAGGATGAGGTCCGCCCCGGCCTCCAGGACCGGCGGGATCTGCTCCAGGGTGTCCACCTCGACCTCGACCGGCAGCTCCGGGTACGCCGCCCGGACGGCCCGGAACGCCTCGGCGACCCCGCCGGCCGCGACCACGTGGTTGTCCTTCACCAGGGCCGCGTCGGACAGCGCCATCCGGTGGTTGGCCCCGCCGCCGGCGCGCACCGCGAACTTCTCCAGCGCCCGCAGGCCCGGGGTGGTCTTGCGGGTGTCGCGCACCACCGCGCCGGTGCCCTCCAGGGCGTCCGCCCAGGCGCGGGTGGCGGTGGCGATTCCGGACAGGTGGCAGAGCAGGTTGAGGGCGCTGCGCTCGGCGGTCAGCAGGTCGCGGGTGCGGCCGCGCACCGACAGCAGCACCTGGCCGGCCTCGACCCGGTCACCGTCCTCGACGTGCCGCTCGACCTCGAACTCCTCCTCGCAGACCAGCGAGACCACGGCCTCGGCGACCCGCAGTCCGGCCACCACGCCGGCCTGGCGGGCGGTGAAGTCGGCGGTGGCGACGGCGCCGGCCGGCACGGTCGCCACCGAGGTGACGTCCTCGCCGCCGGCCAGGTCCTCGGCCAGCGCCAGGGTGGCGATGTCCTCGACCTCGACCGGGTCCAGGCCGGCCTCCTCCAGCAGCGCGGCGAGCTGGGGGTCCAGGCCGGTCTCGTAGCCCTCGCCGTCCCCGCAGGCGCAGCCGTCGCCGCAGCCGCCGCCGGCCAGGGGGAGTTCCTCGTGGGAGTGGGTCATGGTGTTACTGCTCCTCAGGGGTGCTGACAAGGTCGCCGGAGGCGGCGAGGGTGGTGATCAGGTGGCGCTGCCAGTGCTCGTCGTCGCGCTCGGGGAAGTCCTCCCGCCAGTGGCAGCCGCGGGTCTCCTCGCGGCGGGCGGCGGCGGTGACCAGGGCGGTGGCGACCAGCAGCAGGTTGGCGGCCTCCCAGGTCTCCACCCGCGGGTCGGCCGGCTTCTCCTCGGCCACGTGCGCGTAGGTGTCCTCGGCGAGCAGCGCCAGCCCGGCGGCGGTGTCGGCCATCGAGGCGGCCGAGCGCAGCACGCCCGCGCCGCGCGACATCAGCCGCTGGATCTCGGCCCGCGCCTCGGGCGCCGGCAGCGGTACGGCGTGCGCGGCGCGCGCGGCGACCACGTCCACCGTCCGCTCGGGCAGCCCGCCCGCGGCGTGCCGGGCGGCCAGGTCGGCGGCGATCCGCTCGGCGAAGACCAGGCCCTCCAGCAGCGAGTTGGAGGCCAGCCGGTTGGCGCCGTGCACCCCGGTGCAGGCGACCTCGCCGCAGGCGTACAGGCCCGGGACGGTGGTGCGGCCGTGCAGGTCGGTGCGCACGCCCCCGGAGGCGTAGTGCGAGGCCGGGGCGACCGGGATCGGCTCGGTCACCGGGTCGATGCCGTTGGCGCGGCAGGACGCCAGGATGGTCGGGAAGCGCCGCTCCCACATCTCGGCGCCGAAGTGCCGCCCGTCCAGGTACATGTGCTCGGCGCCCTGCTCCTGCATCCGCCGGGTGATCGCCTTGGCGACGATGTCCCGCGGGGCCAGCTCGGCCAGCTCGTGCCGCCCGAGCATGAAGCGGGTGCCGGCCGCGTCCACCAGGTGGGCGCCCTCGCCGCGGACCGCCTCGGAGACCAGCGGCTGCTGCCCCTCGGCCTCCGGGCCCAGCCAGAGCACCGTCGGGTGGAACTGGACGAACTCCAGGTCGGTCACCTCGGCCCCGGCCCGCAGCGCGAGCGCCACGCCGTCGCCGGTGGAGACCGCCGGGTTGGTGGTCGCCGAGAAGACCTGGCCCATGCCGCCGGTGGCGAGCACCACCGCGCGGGCCCGGATCGCGCCGACGCCGTCGCGCTGGCCCTCGCCCATCACGTGCAGGGTGAGGCCGGCCGCGTGGCCCTCGGCGTCGGTCAGCAGGTCGAGGACGAGCGCGTGCTCGATCAGTTCCAGACCCGGGTCGGAGCGGACGGCGGCGACCAGCGCGCGGGATATCTCGGCGCCGGTGGCGTCCCCGCCGGCGTGCGCGATCCGGCGGCGGTGGTGGCCGCCCTCACGGGTGAGCAGGATCTCGCCGTCGGCGTCGCGGTCGAAGGCGGCGCCGACCTCGATCAGCCGGCGGACGGCGTCCGGACCCTCGGTGACCAGGGCCCGGACGGCGTCCTCGGCGCAGAGCCCGGCCCCGGCCACCAGGGTGTCGTCCAGGTGCTGCTCGGGGGTGTCGCCCTCGCCCAGGGCGGCGGCGATGCCGCCCTGGGCCCAGCGGGTGGACCCGTCGTCCAGCATCGCCTTGGTGACCACCACGGCCCGCAGGCCGGCCTTGCGGACGTTGAGTGCGACGGTGAGGCCGGCCACGCCGGAGCCGACCACCACGACGTCGGTCGTGCTGGTCCAGCCGGGCGCCGGGGCGGTGAGGCGATGGGTGACGGGCATGGCGTTCAGTGGCTCCTTCAGCGCGCGGCGGTCGGGGCCGCGCCGTTGCCGTCACCGTACGCCGCGTCACCGCGGAGCAGGCCGGTGCCCTCCCCCGCCTCGGCGGGGTCGCCGCCGGTGCCGGTGATCCGGTTGTCCCCGTCGACGAAGATCACCTTCGGCACGTAGCCCTTGGCCTCGGCCGTCTCCATCTGCCCGTAGGCGATGAGTATGACCAGGTCACCGGGGTGGACCAGGCGGGCGGCGGCGCCGTTGATGCCGATCACGCCGGAGCCGCGCGGCCCGGCGATGGTGTAGGTCTCCAGCCGGGCGCCGTTGTTGATGTCGACGATGTGGACCAGCTCGCCGGGGAGCAGGTCGGCGGCGTCGAGCAGGTCCTCGTCCACCGTGACCGAGCCGACGTAGTGCAGGTCGGCCTGGGTCACGGTGGCCCGGTGGATCTTGGACTTGAGCATGGTGCGGAGCATGGGGTCACGCCTCCTGTGAGTGCATGCCTAGGGGGTACTGCCGGGGGTGGGGCGGTGCTACGGGTGTGACGGGTGGAGCGGGGTACTGCGGTGCGACGGGTACCGCGGGGCGTCCGGCGCCGCGGGCCGCCGGACGATTCGGTGCTTGCCGCTCATCCGCCTAGCGGCAGATGAGGCGGACGTTGTCGATCAGGCGGGTGGCGCCCACCTTCGCGGCCACGGCCAGCACCGCCTCGCCCTGGAAGTCGTCCGGCGCCTCGGTGAAGTCGTGCGGATCGATCAGGGCGAGGTAGTCAAGGGTGACACCCTCGGCGCCGTCCAGGACGGCCGAGGCGGCCTCGCGCACGGCCTTCGGGCCCTGCGCGGCCACGTCCCGGCCGGCGAACAGCGCCCCGGACAGGGCGAGTGCCTGCCCGCGCTCCTCGGCGGAGAGGTACTGGTTGCGCGAGGACAGCGCCAGGCCGTCCTCCTCGCGGACGGTCGGCACGCCGATCACCTCGACGTCGAAGTCCAGGTCGGCGACCATCCGCTGGATGACGGCCAGCTGCTGGGCGTCCTTCTCGCCGAACAGCGCGAAGTCCGGGTCGGTGATGTGCAGCAGCTTGGCCACCACCGTCAGCACGCCGTCGAAGTGACCCGGGCGGGTGGCGCCCTCGAAGCGCTCGCCCATCGGACCGGCCACCAGGCGCACCTGCGGCTCGCCGTTCGGGTACACCTCCTCGACGGACGGGGCGAAGACCACGTCCGCGCCGTGCTCCTCGGCGAGCCGCACGTCCGCCTCCAGCGAGCGCGGGTAGCGCTCCAGGTCCTCGCCCGCGCCGAACTGCAGCGGGTTCACGAACACCGTGACGGCGACCCGGCCCTCCCGGCCGACCTGCTTGCGGGCGGCGCGGATCAGCGCGGCGTGGCCCTCGTGCAGCGCGCCCATGGTCATCACGACCGCGTTGTCCACCGGCTGCTCGTCCGGCCAGAACGCGGCCTCGAAGTCCGTCACGGTGTGCGTCACGACCGCCCGGTGGACCTTGGGTGCCCGGGGGGCCTTGCCCGGCTGCTTGCCGCGTGCCATCAGCGCTTCTCCTCGTTCAGTACGTCCAGCAGCGCCGCCGCCGACGCTTCGTCGATCGTTCCGCGGGCGAGCGCCCGCTGCGCGGTGGCGCGGGCCATCGCCCGGTACGCCGCCGGGATGTCCGGGGACACCGTACTGAGCTGCGCCAGGTGACGGCGCACGGTACCCGCGTCGCCCCGCGCGACCGGGCCGGTCAGGGCCGCGTCGCCGGAGCGCAGACTGTTGTCGAGCGCGGCCCCGAGCAGCGGGCCCAGCAGCCGGCCGGGCTCGGCCACCCCGGCCGTGCGCAGCAGTTCCAGCGCCTGCGCGACCAGGGTCACCAGGTGGTTCGCGCCGTGCGCCAGGGCCGTGTGGTACAGCGGACGCACCTGCTCGGGCACCCACTCGGGCTCGCCGCCCATCTCCACCACCAGCGCCTCGGCCACCGGCCGCAGCTCGTCCGGCGCGGTCACCCCGAACGGGCAGCCGGCCAGCCGGGCCAGGTCCACCGAGGTGCCGGTGAAGGTCATCGCCGGGTGCAGGGCCAGCGGCAGCGCGCCGGCCTTGGTGGCGGGCTCCAGGACGGCCACCCCGTGCGCGCCGGAGGTGTGCACCACCAGCTGGCCCGGACGGACCGCGCCGGTCGACACCAGGCCGGCCACCAGATCGGCCAGCGCGTCGTCGGGGACGGTCAGCAGGACCAGGTCGGCCGCGGCCAGCACCTGCGGCGGGGTGACGATCCGCACCCCCGGCAGCAGGGCATCGGCCCGGCGGCGCGACGCCGCGGACACCCCGGAGGCGGCCACCACCCGGTGCCCGGCCAGCTGCAGGGCGGCGCCCAGCGCCGGCCCGACCCGGCCGGTGCCGACCACCCCGACGGCCAGCCGCGCGGGCCGGTTGCCGGGGTCGGTGGGATCGCCGAAGCCGTCGGCGAGCGGGGCGAAGTCGCCGAACCCGGCGGACTCGGCACTGTCGGACGTGCTCACGGCTCGGCCCTCGTCCTCACTCTCCGTTCCGGTCCCCTCCGGGTACCGGACGTACCGGCCCATTCTACGGCCGGGGGGAAGCCGCCTCCGGCGGGGAGAGCCGGAGGGGTGGGGACGGGGGTGTGGGGGTGTCGCGGGTCCACCGGCCTGTCCGGCGGCCGGGGCGTCAGTCGGTGGCGCCGGCGCGGACGAGGCCGGCCTCGTAGGCGAGGACGACGGCCTGGACGCGGTCGCGCAGCCCGAGCTTGGCGAGGATGCGGCCGACGTGGGTCTTCACGGTGGCCTCGGAGAGGGTGAGCCGGGCGGCGATCTCGCCGTTCGACAGGCCCTGGGCGACCAGCAGGAACACCTCGCGCTCGCGCTCGGTGAGCGGGGCGAGGGCGTTCGCGCCGGGGGCGGTCTGCGAGGTCGGCAGCACCTCGGCGAAGCGGTCGATCATGCGCCGGGTGGTGGTCGGGGCGACCACCGCGTCACCGCCGTGCACCGCCCGGATCGCGGCGACCAGCTCGGTCGGCGGCACGTCCTTGAGCAGGAAGCCGCTGGCGCCCGCCTTGAGCGCGGCGAAGGCGTACTCGTCGAGGTCGAAGGTGGTGAGGATGAGCACGTGCGGCGCCCCCGGCAGCGGGCTGCCGTCCTCGGCCAGGCAGATCCGCCGGGTGGCCTGCACCCCGTCCAGGCGGGGCATCCGGACGTCCATCAGGATCACGTCGACCTGGGTGTGCTTCAGCCTCTCCAGCGCCTGGACCCCGTCCCCGGCCTCGGCGGCGATCTCGATGTCGCCCTGCGACTGCAGGATCATCCGGAACCCGGTGCGCAGCAGCTCCTGGTCGTCGACGAGCATCACGCGGATGGTCAAGGTGACTCCTCGGTTGGGCGCCCCGGCTACTTGGCAGCCTTGAGCGGTAGTACGGCTCGGATGCGGAAGCCGCCGCCGGGGCGGGGGCCGACGTCGAGGCTGCCGCTGACCATGCCGACGCGCTCGCGCATGCCGATCAGACCATGGCCGAGTCCGTCGACCCCGCCGGTGGTCAGCTGCTCGTCGGTCGTGCCCCGGCCGTCGTCCTCGACCAGGACGGCCAGCTCGCGCTCGCCGAAGTCGACGGCGACCCGGGCGTGCACATCGGGCCCGCCGTGCTTGCGGACGTTGGTCAGCGCCTCCTGGACGATCCGGTAGACGGTGAGCTCGACCCCGCGGGGGAGTTCACGGGCCTCGCCGGAGGTGGCGTAGTCGACCTGCAGCCCGGCCGTGCGGACCTGCTCCAGCAGCTCCGGCAGCTCCTCGACGCCGGGCTGCGGCACGTACTCCTCGCCGACCGTGTCGGAGGTCCGCAGCACGCCCAGCAGGCGGCGCATCTCGACCAGCGCCTGGCGCCCGGTCGAGGCGATGGTGCCCAGCGCCTCCTTGGCCTGCTGCGGCGAGTTGTCCAGCACGTACGCGGCGCCGTCGGCCTGGACGATCATGACGGAGACGTTGTGCGCGACGACGTCGTGCAGCTCGCGGGCGATCCGGGCCCGCTCGGCCGCGACCGCCACCTTGGCCTGGGCGTCCCGTTCGCGCTCCAGGCGGGAGGCGCGGTCCTCCAGCTCGACCAGGTACGCCCGGCGCACCCGGGTGAGCCGGCCCCACGCCCAGCAGAGGATGAACGGCGTGGTCATCAGCCCCATGATGAAGAGGCTCTCGCCGATGCCGTACGGCTGGGTGACGATCTGGTCGTTCTCGTCCAGGCGGGTCTTCTCCGGACCGAGCTGCCAGAACACCAGCGGTCCGGCGAGCGCCCCGAAGGCCAGCGCGAGCCGGGAGACCCACGGTGAGCCGAAGGCGGCGCCGGTGTACGCGAAGACCAGGTACCCGATGCTGGAGGCGCCCGGCTCGACGTTCAGCGCCACCTGGGCGAGCCCGAGGCCGCCCGCGGCGCACACGGTGATGTCCGGGTGGCGGCGGCGGAAGACCATCAGCAGCGGGAGCAGCACGGCGACCGCGTAGTGCACACCGATGCGCCAGCCGTCGGCGCGGCCGGGATCCTCGGGGAGGAGGCCGATCAGGAGCACGAGCGACGCCCACGCGGAGTCGACGACCATGGGGTGTCGGCGGAGCCAGGCGTTGAGTCGATGCACGCCTCAAGCCTAGGCAGTCGCGGAACGTGCCCAGGTCCGCCGGGAGGGCGATCCGGCCTACTCCCTAGGTCGGAGACACCCCGGAGGCCGGAGTGTCGGGAGGGTAGCGTCCACCCCCATGAGCTGGATGCGGTGGCGGCCCGCCATGGAACAGGCGCTGTACGACCCGGAGAGCGGGTTCTACCGCAGGCCGGAGGGCCCGGCGGGGCACTTCCGCACCTCGGTGCACGCCTCCCCGCTGTTCGCCCGGGCGGTGGCCCGGCTGCTGCTGGAGGTGGACTCGGCCCTGGGACACCCCCGGGAACTGGCCCTGGTGGACGTCGGGGCCGGGCGCGGCGAACTGCTGACCGGCGTGCTGGCCGCGCTCCCGGCGGAGGCGGCCGCGCGGCTGCGCCCGTACGGCGTGGAGGTCGCGGACCGGCCGGCCGGGCTGCCGGACGCCGTGCGGTGGACGGACGAGGTGCCGCGCGGGGTGACCGGGCTGCTGTTCGCCAACGAGTGGCTGGACAACGTGCCGGTGGACACCGGCGAGGTGGACGAGGACGGGGTGCTGCGCTACGTCGAGGTGGACACCGTCACCGGCGACCAGCGGCTCGGCGCGCCGGTGGACGCGGCCGACGCCGCGTGGGCGGAACGCTGGTGGCCGGCGCGCCGGCCCGGGGACCTCGTGGAGTTCGGCGCGCCGCGCGACGCCGCCTGGGCCTCGGCGGTCGGCGCGCTGGAGCGCGGCCTCGCGGTCGCCGTCGACTACGGGCACACCGCCGGGCGGCGCCCGGCGTTCACCACCCTGACCGGCTTCCGGGAGGGCCGCGAGGTGACGCCCGTACCGGACGGCTCCTGCGACGTCACCCTGCACGTGGCGCTGGACGCCGCCGCCGTACCCGGTCTCCACAGCCTGTGGGCGACGCAGCGGGAGGCGCTGCGGGCGCTCGGGGTGAGCGGCGCCCGGCCGGCCCTGGCGCTGGCCTCCACCGACCCGGTGGCCTACCTGCGGGCCCTGTCCGGCGCGGGCGAGGGCGCCGAGCTGACCGACCCCGCGGGCCTGGGCTCCTTCGGCTGGCTCTCACAGACCGTCCGCATGCCGGTACCTCTGAGCCTGGAGCCCCTGCCGGGATGGCAGACTCTGGGGTCATGAGGGAGACCACGGTCGGCATCGGGGCGGGAGCCGAGAACTTCGCGGATCAGGCGGGCACCACCGACATGGTGCTCAACATCGGCCCGCAGCACCCCGCCACCCACGGCGTGCTGCGCCTGAAGCTGGTGCTGGACGGCGAGCGGATCGTGACCGCCGAGCCGGTGATCGGCTACATGCACCGCGGCGCCGAGAAGCTCTTCGAGGCCCGTGACTACCGGCAGATCATCATGCTGGCCAACCGGCACGACTGGCTCTCCGCCTTCTCCAACGAGCTCGGCGTGGTGCTCGGCGTCGAGCGGATGCTCGGCATGGAGGTCCCCGAGCGCGCGGTGTGGATCCGCACCCTGCTCGCCGAGCTCAACCGGGTGCTCAACCACCTGATGTTCCTCGGCTCCTACCCCCTGGAGCTGGGCGGGATCACCCCGATCTTCCACGCCTTCTCCGGCCGCGAGGACCTCCAGCACGTGCTGGAGGAGGCCTCCGGCGGCCGCATGCACTACATGTTCAACCGGGTCGGCGGCCTCAAGGAGGACCTCCCGGCCGGCTGGCTCGGCCGGGTCCGCGCGGCGGTCGCCGTGGTCCGCTCCCAGCTGCCGGTCTTCGAGGATCTCGTCCTCGGCAACGAGATCTTCCGCGCCCGCACCGCCGGCGTCGGCGTCCTCACCCGTGCCCAGGCCGCGGCGTACGGCGTCAGCGGACCGATCGCCCGCGCCAGCGGCCTCGACCTCGACCTGCGCCGCGACGAGCCCTACCTCGCGTACGACTCCGACGAGCTGCGGCAGGTGCTCACCGTGGTCACCCGCGAGGAGGGCGACTGCCTGGCCCGCTTCGAGTGCCTGCTGGAGCAGACGGTCAACTCGCTGGACCTCGCCGACGCCTGCCTCGACAAGCTGGCCACCCTGCCGCCGGGCCCGGTCAACCTGCGGCTGCCCAAGGTGCTCAAGGCGCCCGAGGGCAGCACCTACGCGTGGACCGAGAACCCGCTCGGCATCAACGGCTACTACCTGGTCTCGCGCGGCGACAAGACGCCGTGGCGGCTCAAGCTGCGCTCGGCGTCCTTCAACAACATCCAGGCCCTGACCGAGTTGCTGCCCGGCACCCTGGTCGCCGACATGGTGGCGATCCTGGGCTCGATGTTCTTCGTCGTCGGCGACATCGACAAGTAGGGCGGCGGGTTCGGCGGTGGCCTGAGGCACCGCCGGCGGGGGAGGGCTCAGGCCTTCTTCTTCCGGGCCGGGTCGGCCGGGTGCGGGGCCACCTTGCGGTCGCCCTTGGTGGCGATCCGCTGCTCGCACAGGCCGGCCAGGACCTCGTACGCGGCCGCGCCCATCAGCTCGGTGAGCTCCGGGCGGTAGCTGACGTACACCGGGTCCGGGCCCTGGTGGGCCTCCGGGCTGCCGGTGCACCACCAGTGCAGGTCGTGGCCGCCCGGGCCCCAGCCGCGGCGGTCGTACTCGCCGATGGTCACCTGGAGGTAGCGGGTGTCGTCGGGGCGGTCGATCCACTCGTAGGTGCGACGCACCGGCAGCTGCCAGCACACGTCCGGCTTGGTCTCCAGCGGCTCCAGGCCCTCCTTGAGGGCCAGGGTGTGCAGCGCGCAGCCGGCACCGCCGGGGAAGCCGGGGCTGTTGAGGAACAGGCACGCGCCGTTGACCCGGCGGGTCTGGCGGTCGCCGTCCTCGTCGAGCATGGTGATGCCGCCGTCGAGCCTGATCCGGCCCTTGGCGTCGGTGCCGTGCTCGAAGTTCTCCCACAGCTCGGGCGTCAGCCGGGCCGCGTGGCCGGCCACCCGCTTCTCGTCGTCCTCGTCCGAGTAGTGCGCGCCGAGCGTGCAGCAGCCGTCGGACTCGCCGCGGCCCTCGCGGATGCCGTGGCAGCCCTTGCCGAAGATGCAGCTCCAGCGGGAGGTGAGCCAGGTCAGGTCGCAGCGGAAGACCTGCTCCTCGTCGTCGGGGTCGGCGAACTCGACCCAGGCGCGCGGGAAGTCGAGCGGGACCTCCGGGCGGAGGACCGGCATGGCGAGGTCGACCGGGGTCGAACCGGCCTTGGACTTCTTCTTGGACGTTTCAGCTGCTGCCACCTGGCAAGGGTAGAGCCTTCGCGGGGGTTCGGGCCGAGGTCAGGGCCGGGGTGGGGCGCCGGTCGGGACGGCGGCGGGGGTGGTTCGGGGACGGTGGTGGGGTGCGGGGACGGGGCCCGGCACCCCGGGGCGGCGGCGTGAAGGCGGGGTGAAGAGGCGGCCGTGCGCGGCGGGTGCCGGCGGGGGCGGCCCTAGGATGGGCCGCCTGTCCGCTACGGGGGAGGTACGGGGAATGGCCGGCGGGACGGGTAAGGGTGGCCCCGGGAACGGGGAGTTCACCATCAAGCCGTGGGAAGTGCACGGCGAGGGGCGGGAGTTCGAGAAGATCTCGGGCGAGTACGCGAAGGCCGCGGCGGCCCTGGAGCAGAAGCTCGCGGCCCTGGGCACCCCCTGGGGCCTGGACCGGCCCGGCACGGCCTTCGCCGCCGTCTACGGGGAGGCACACGGTTCGCTGGTCGGCGGCCTGCACGGACTCGCCGGGCGGCTCGGCCAGGTCGGCACCGGCCTGCACACCATGGCCGAACGGACCGTGGACGCCGACACGACGGCGGCCTCGGGCTTCGGGGCGGGCGCGGGGAGCCCGGGTGCCGGGAAGCCGGGCGGGGGGAAGGCGGGGCCGGCGAGCGCGTCGGCCTGACGAAATCTGTCATCTGTCATCTGCTATCCGGTGTTTGTCGTCCGACAGCCGATGTTCGACGTCTGTCATCCGACATCCGGCGTCTGTCATCAGGTGTCCGTCGTCCGTCGTCCGGCATCGGTCATCAGTCATCGGTGATCGGCCACCTGTCATCTGTCATCCGGCATCCGGCGTCTGAAATCCGACGTCCGACATCCCGAGAACACACCGAACAGCGAACTCAGCGAATCTCAGCGTTGCGAAGGGGGAGGGCACGTGTCGCGGAAGCTGCCCGAGGAGCTGGCGCCGGTCCTGGCGAGGACCGGTCACCACTGGCCGCAGGCCGATGAGGACGGGCTGCGGCGGGCGGCCGCGGTGTGGCGGGAGTTCGGCGTGGAGGCCGAACGGCTCGGCAAGCGCGGCACCGACTCCGTCCGGCGGGTCACCGCCGACAACTCCGGCCGCGCGGTCGAGGCCTTCGGCACGTACTGGACGGCTTTCAGCGGTTCCGGCCGCGGCCACCTGGACGACGCCCACTCCGCCGCCGGACTGGTGGCCGGCGCCTTCGACAAGGCCGCCGCGGCCGTCGACGGCTGCAAGGCCGACATCGTCGCCACCCTCACCGAACTGGCCGCCGAACTGAAGAAGGCCGAGGAGCAGGCCGCGCGGGCCCAGCAGGCCGCCGCCAAGGTCGCGGCCGCCTTCCCGCCGGCCGGCCCCGGTGCCGCGGGCCCGGGTGCGGGCGGAGCCGCGCCGGGCGGTGTGTTCGGCGCGCTGAAGCAGGGCGTCTCGGCGATCGCCGACGGTATCCAGCACACCGCCACCGAGAAGATCGCCGAGGTGGTGGCGGCGGTCGCCGTCGAGGCGGCGGCGCTGAAGATCGGCGGCCTGCTGGACGAACTGGGCCGGGCCATGCGGGACGGTCTGCGGACCGCCCTCAAGGAACCCGCCGTGGTAGCGCTGCTGCGACTCGCCCCGGCCGGCGCCGGTCACGGTGGCGTGCACCAGGCCTCCCACACCGGCGCCCGCGGCACCTTCGACCCGGTCGCGGCCGGACTGCCCGCCGTCCTCGCCGAGCCCGGGGCGGGCCTGGCGGTGGTCGTGGGCCAGGACGGCAAGCCGCTGGCCGGCGTCCCGGGCCTGATCGTGAAGGTGGACGAGCACGGGCAGCCGGTCCTCGGCAAGGACGGCCAGCCGGTGATCGTCCGCGCCGACGGCACGCCGGTGGCGGACACCGGGGGGCTGCTCGTCGTCCGGGACCAGGCCGGCCGTCCGGTCGTGGGCGTGGCCGAGCTCACCGTCACGGTGGACCCGCACGGCAAGCCGGTGTTCACCGGCAAGGACGGCAAGGAGCTCCAGGACGTCCCGCTGGCCGGCTCGCACACCGCCGCGGCACCGGGAGGGGCGCCGGGCGGCCCGGGTGGGCCGGGCCGGCCCGACGGGACCAAGGACGGGCCGGGTGGCCCGGGCGTGGTGGTGGCCGGGGCGACGGTGACGGTCGGTCCGGACGGTGTCACGGTCAAGGCCGGGCCGGAGACCGCGGCCGGGACGACCGGGCCGGGCGACGGACCGGTCCAGGTGCGGACCGGCCCGGTGGGTCCCGGCGCCACCGCCGGTGCCACCACCGGCGACGGCGGCGGCTGGACCGCGCCCGCCGGTCGGCCGGAGGCCCCGGCGCGCCCGCAGGGCGGCGGCCACCCGGGTGCCCACCAAGGCGCCCCGCAGGGCGGTGGCGGCGGCCCGGTGACCGTCGACCGGCCCGTCGCGTCGGCGGCGGCGGCCCCTGTCGCAGCCGCAGCCGCGCCCGCGAGCGGCGGCGGTGCCGGATCAGCGGCGCCCGGCCCGGTCACGGTGCGGACCGACTCGGTGCTCGCCCCGCCCGCCCCGGCGGCGGCCGGCGGACGGTCCGCCGAGCCGGGCGGCGGCGGGTACGGCGGACCGTACGGCGGAGGTAGCGGCTCCCACGGTGGCGGGGGTTCGGGCACCGGGCCGGTGCCGGGCACCGCGCCGGGTGTCTTCGTGGCCGCTCCCACCCCCTTCACCGGCGCGTCGGTCGCCGGGCCGGGCGCGGTCGCGGGTGCGGCCGTCCCCGGTGCCGTTTCCGGCGCCGTCCCCGGCGCCGTCCCCGGCGCGCAGCCGGCCCAGCCCGCGCAGCCGGGACAGCCGGTGATCGGCCCCGGCGGCCCGCGCGCGGTCGGTCCCGGCCAGCAGGCGACCACCGCCCCGCACCCCGGGACCGCCCCGCACCCCGGTATCGCCCCCGGCCCCGTGCCGGTCACGCCGCCGCCCGCCGGCGCACCGGTGCTCACCCCGGCGCCAGCCAGGCCCGAGGGCCAGCACCCCGCCGATCAGCGCCGCCGCCCCGACGGCCCGCACGGCGAGGACGGCCCCAGCGCGGCCTGGGCCGCCGTCCCGGTCACCGCCGCCCATGCGCTGGCCCTCCGGCTCGCCCGGAGCGGCGGCCACCAGGAACCCGATCTCCGGCCGAGGCCGCGCACCTTCGCCGACGGCCGCCCGTACGGTCTGCCGGGCGGGCTCGGCCCGGTCGACCCCGAGCACCAGGCCGAGGTGGAACGCCGGGTGCCCAGGGACGCCGACGGCGTGCCGCTGCCCCACCCCGATCCGGTGGCGGGCGGCTGGGCCGAGGTCCTCAACGACGGCGGCCCGCGCGAGCCCGGCCGGGCCAACAACAGCGTGGAGATCGCCCTCTCCGCCGTGGAGACCTTCGCCGGCCGCCCGACCTGCGCCGCCCCGCGGATCCCCACCGAGGGCGACGCGGGCGAGCGCGGCGGACGCGACCGCGCCGAACGCGAACTCGGCGCGCCGTTCCGCGATCTCGGCGACGGCGCCGTCGCCTTCGACCGCCTCGCCGCCGACCTGCGCCGGGCCGGCCACGGCGCCCAGGCCGTCCTGCTCACCCTGGACGGTTTCGGCCGCCCCCACGCCTGGAACGCCGTCAACCACCGGGACACCGTCACCTACCTCGACCACCAGACCGGCCACCACGACGCCACCCCCCTCCACCCCGCCGACCACGGCCTCTGGGCGATCACCCTCACCCCCGAGGGCCGCCCGCTGGACCTGGTGGGGAGCGCGGCTTCGTGAAGCGGGGTGTGGCGGGCCGCCCGGCCGGGTGGCCGTCGGGCGGTGGCGGTGGCGGTGGCGGTGCGTGGTCGGCCGGGTCGCCGTCCCGTGTCGCCGCGCGCGTGCACGGGGTCGCCGCCCCTCGCCGGGAGCGCGGGGAGCGCGGGGAGCGCCGGGAGTGCGGGGCCGTGAGGTCGCGGGCCGTCCGTCCGTCCGCCGGGGTGCCTCGCCGCCGGGAAGCGGGATCCGTTCCGGGCCGGCGGGGCGTCCGGGTGGGTGGGACCACCGTTGTCCGTGCCGAACTGAGGAGCACCACCCCGTGATCACCCGCGCGCAGGCGATCGACGCCGCCCATCGATGGATCAACGGCGAGCTGCCCGCCGCTGCCACGAGCCGTCGGGTGTGCTCGCACGAGTTCGACCTCGGCTGGGTGGTGTGGGCCGAGCCCGCGCCGGTCGGGGTGGACCCGTTGACGGGTGAGCGGCGCCCGCCCGAGGAGATCGGGGCCGCGTGCGCGGTCGTGGACCGGGAGGACGGCCGGTTCAGCGTCTGGCCGTCGGTGCCGGTCGACCGGGTGGTGGAGCTGTACCGGGACAGCCTGGGCGCCGGCGCCTGGGACCCGGCGCTGCCGCCGGTGACCGGCCGCGGCGCGCGGGCCGAGCTGACGTACCGGGACGGCTTCGGCGAGCCCCGCACGCTCGCGCTGCACTCGGAACCCGGCCTGCCGCACCCCGCGCTGCGGGCCTGGGAGCTGCTGCGCGGCCAGGGCGTGCGGCCCGAGGACGTGCTGTCCGTCCACACCGACCTGCGGCTGAGCGCCCTGCCCGGCGGCTACGTGGCGTACGCGCTGGCCGCCGAGCTGCCCGCCGCCCGGGTCGGCTGCGACCTGCCGTACGGGCCGCGCTTCTACCACCGTGCCCGGGCGGTACGCGCCCTGCCGCCCACCTCGGCCGCCCCGACCGCCCCGGAAGCGCCCGCCACCCCGGAAGCACAGGCCACCCCGGAAGGGAAGCCCACCCCGGAAGCGCCGCGCCGCAACCGGGTGCCGTTCCCGCGGGCCGTGCCGCCGGCCCCGGCCGAGCCGGACCGGGCGTTGGCCGCCCGGCTGGACGCGTGCTTCGGCCCTGGCGGCGTACGGCGCTTCGACGCGGCGGACGTGGCCCGCGCCGACCTGCCGGAGGCGAGCGCCCGGACCCTGCTCACGGTCGGTGTGCCGGTGGCCGTCCCGGACTTCTTCGCGCTGCACCACCCGGGGCCGGACGCGGTCGCGGACGGCACCCGGCCCGATCCGGTGCTGCCCGGGATCGCCGACCACCTGGAACGGATCGGGCGCGGCACCCGGATCGCCGAGCGGGAGCGCCGGGCGCTCGTCCCACAGCTGCTGCTCGGCACCGACGGCTGGTCGCTGATCACCCTGGACACCGCGCGGGGCGCGGTCCGAGCCGTCGACCCGGACTACGCGACCGCCCGGCACTGCAACGCCGATCCGGCCGCGTTCGTCCGCTCGCTGGAGCTGTTCGCACGGCACCGGCCCGCGCTGCGCGGGGCGGCCCCGGAGACGGCCGGTCCGCTCGTCGCCGCCCTGCAGCGGGAGCTGGCGGCGATCGACCCGACGGTCTTCGACGACCCGGAGAACTGGTGGGCCGTCATCGTCGAGCAGCTCTGGGACGGTCTGCTCTGACCCGGCCGGGCCGGGACCCAGCCGCGCCCCGGCCCCGGCCCGGCCCCGGCCCCGAGGCGGCCCGGGACGGGGCCGACGCCCGCTACGCGCCGCAACGCCCCCTCCGCGCGGGACGCATCGCGTAACTTGGAGAGCTATGCGACTCGGAGTGCTCGACGTAGGTTCCAACACGGTCCATTTCCTCGTGGTGGACGCCCACCACGGGGCCGCCCCGCTGCCCGCCTACTCCCACAAGGCCGAGCTCCGGCTCGCCGAACTCCTCGACGAGCAGGGGGCGATAAGCGCTCCCGGGGTGGACAAGCTGATCGGCATGGTCGCCTCGTCGATCCGGGTCGCCGAGGACAAGGGCGTGGTCGACGTCCTGCCGTTCGCCACCTCCGCCGTGCGGGAGGCGGCCAACGGCGAGGCGGTGCTGCGCCGGGTGGCCGAGGAGACCGGCGTCGAGCTGCGGGTGCTCTCCGGGCAGGACGAGGCCCGGCTGACCTTCCTGGCGGTGCGCCGCTGGTTCGGCTGGTCGTCCGGGCGCCTGCTCAACCTGGACATCGGCGGCGGGTCACTGGAGATCGCCTGTGGGCTGGACGAGCAGCCCGACGTCGCCTGCTCGCTGCCGCTGGGCGCGGGCCGGCTCACCGGGGGCTGGCTGCCCGGCGACGTCGCGGACCCGGACGACCTGCGGGAGCTCAGACGGCACATCCGCGCCGAGATCGGCACGGTGGTCGGCGAGATCTCCCGGCTCGGCGCCCCGGACCACGCGGTGGCCACCTCCAAGACCTTCAAGCAGCTCGCCCGGATGACCGGTGCCGCGCCCGCCGACGCCGGCCCGTACGCCGACCGCCGGCTCACCCGCAGCGGCCTGTCCGCCTGGCTGCCCCGGCTGTCCGCGATGACGGTCGCCGAGCGGGCCCAGATCCCCGGGGTCTCCGAGGGGCGGGCCAAGCAGTTGCTGGCCGGGGCCATGGTGGCGGACGCGGCGATGGACCTGTTCGGGCTGGAGGAGCTGGACGTCTGTCCCTGGGCGCTGCGCGAGGGCATCATCCTGCGCCGGCTGGACTCGTTGGACAGTCCCCCGGCGGACCCCCGTCGTCCGGCCCTGACCGGCTGAGTCCGGGTCCGACCCGGTCCGACCCGGTCGAGCCCGGTCCTGACCGACCGGGCCGCCGAGGCCGGCCGGAGCACGACGCGATCCCCGTTCGGGGCGCGGTCCGCATACGCTGTCTCCCGTGGCACAACCAGCGGGCGAGGACGGTACGCAGGAGGGCCGCGCTCCCGGGGACGGGCAGCCGCGGCCGGAGGCCCCGCGCCGCCGGGCCGCGCGGGCGGTCCGCAAGACCGCCGAGGCGGCCCGGGCCGCCGCACCCGCGAAGGCGGTGAAGAAGGCCAGGACCACCAAGGCGGCCGAGGACTCCGGGACCCCCCCGACCGCCGGGGCGCCCGGGACCACCAGGGCACGCAAACCCGCCGGAACCCCCGGAACCCCCGAACCCGCCAAGGCCACCGGAACCACCACCCCGAAGACCCCGAAGACCTCGAAGACCCCGAGGACCCGGTCCACCGGAGCCCCGAAGGCGACCGGAGCCCCCAAGGCCCCCAAGGCCCCCGAGCCCACCCGCACCACCGAGCCCGCCGCCCGGCCCGACCCCGCCCGCCGGGACACCCGGACCGGCCGTGCCGCCTCCGCCGCCAAGGCCGCCGTCCAGTCGGTGAAGTCCGTGAAGGCCGCCCGCCAGGCCGCCACCCGCCAGGCCCCGCTGCTGCGCACCACCGACCGGCTGGTGATGCCCCCGCACCCGGCCCTGCACATCCCCGACACCAAGGTGGCCCTCTCCACCGCCTCGGTGTACCCGGCGCCCACCAACGTCGCCTTCGAGCTGGCCGCCAAACTCGGCTACGACGGCGTCGAGGTGATGGTCTGGAACGATCCGGTCAGCCAGGACGTGGACGCGCTGCGCAGGCTCTCCGACCTCCACCGGTTGCCGATCCTCGCCGTCCACGCGCCCTGCCTGCTGATCACCCAGCGGGTGTGGACCACCGATCCGTGGACCAAGCTGGTCCGGGCCCGCGCCGCCGCCGAGAAGCTCGGCGCGAGCGCGGTCGTCGTCCACCCGCCGTTCCGCTGGCAGCGCCAGTACGCCCGCGAGTTCGTCGAGGGCATCGACCGGATGGCCGGCGAGACCGACGTCCGCTTCGCCGTCGAGAACATGTACCCCTGGCGCTACCGCGATCGCGAGATGCTCGCCTACGCCCCCGGCTGGGACGTCACCGAGGAGGCGTACCGGCACTTCACCATCGACCTCTCGCACGCCGCGACCTCCCGGATCGACGCGTTGGAGATGGTCGACCGGATGGGTGACCGGCTGGCGCACATCCACCTCGCGGACGGCAGCGGCTCCGGCAAGGACGAGCACCTGATCCCGGGCCGCGGCAAGATGCCCTGTGCCGAGCTGCTGGAGCACCTCGCCCGCACCGGCTTCGACGGCCACGTGGTGCTGGAGGTCAACACCCGCCGCTCCGCCTCGCCCGCCGAGCGCGAGGCCGACCTCGCCGAGGCGCTGGCCTTCACTCGGCTGCACCTGGCGACGGCCTCGCGGGTACGCTGAGCACACGAACCGTCGTACGGAGGGGGCCTCATGACGGAGCGGCAGGAGCACCAGGAGCAGCAGGGGCATCAGGAGCGCCAGGACTACCGGGTGCTCGGCAGCTCGTTCGGCGCGGTGGCCGCCGAGTACGACCGGGCCCGGCCCTCCTACCCCGACGCGCTCTTCGACGAGCTGGAGCGGCTGGCCGGCCGCCCGCTCAAGGGCGCCCGGGTGCTGGACGTCGGCGCCGGCACCGGCATCGCGACCCGGCTGCTGGCCGCCCGCGGCGCCGAGGTCGTCGGCGTCGAGCCGACCCCCGGCATGGGCGCCCAGTTCCTGGCCTCCTCGCCGGGCATCCCGCTGGTCAAGGGCGACGGCGACGAGCTGCCCTTCCACGACGGCACCGCCGACCTGGTCACCTACGCCCAGGCCTTCCACTGGACGCACCCCGAGCGTTCCGTCCCCGAGGCGGTCCGCGTGCTGCGTCCCGGCGGCGCGCTGGCCGTCTGGTGGAACGTGAAGGACAGCACCGTCGGCTGGGTCCGCGCGCTGGGCGAGCGGATGGCCGCCGTCCTGCCGCAGACGTACCACGGCTACGGCGCGGTGCACGAGTTCGCCGGTCAGATCGCCCCGTTCGGGCTGACGGTCACCGACGCCGTGCTGCGCTGGGAGCGCCGGGTCACCGTCGACCACGTGCTCACCGACCTCACCTCCCGCTCCTACCTGGCCTCGCTCGACCCCGGGCACCGCGGGCGGCTGCTGGCCGTCGAGCGCGAGGCACTGCTGGCCGAGTTCCCGGACGGCTGGGTGACCGAGCCGTACGTGCTCCACCTGTCCGTGGCGCTCACGCCCGAACGGGGCTCCGAGCAGGCCACCGAGCAGGCCACCGGGCCCGGCCCGGCCCGGGACTGAGCGCGTGGCGCCGGGACTGACCGCATCGCGGACGTGCGGGCCCCCGGCCCCGCTGCGGGCGTAGGCTCGACAGACACAGCGGCCGCCGCACCCTCCGAATCGAGCGCGGCCGCCAGCCAGCCTCCGAAGGAGTGGAGCACAGTGCCAGAGCTGAGGTCCCGTACGGTCACCCACGGTCGCAACATGGCAGGCGCCCGGGCGCTTCTCCGGGCGGCCGGCGTAGCCCGCGAGGACTTCGGCAAGCCGATCATCGCGGTGGCCAACTCCTTCACCGAGTTCGTGCCGGGCCACACCCACCTCCAGCCGGTCGGCCGGATCGTCTCCGAGGCGATCAAGCAGGCGGGCGGGATCCCCCGCGAGTTCAACACCATCGCGGTGGACGACGGCATCGCCATGGGCCACAGCGGCATGCTCTACTCGCTGCCCTCGCGCGACCTGATCGCCGACTCGGTGGAGTACATGGTCAACGCGCACTGCGCGGACGCCCTGATCTGCATCTCCAACTGCGACAAGATCACCCCCGGGATGCTGATGGCCGCGCTGCGCCTGAACATCCCGACCGTGTTCGTCTCCGGCGGCCCGATGGAGGCCGGCAAGGCCACCCTGGTCGACGGCACCGTCCGCAAGCTCGACCTGGTCGACGCGATCTCCCAGGCGGTCAACGAGAACGTCTCCGACGAGGACATCGCGATCATCGAGGAGAACGCCTGCCCGACCTGCGGGTCCTGTTCGGGCATGTTCACCGCCAACTCGATGAACTGCCTCACCGAGGCCATCGGCCTCTCGCTGCCCGGCAACGGCTCGGTGCTCGCCACCCACACCGCCCGCCGCGCCCTGTACGAGCGGGCCGGCCGCACGATCGTCGAGATCACCGACCGGCACTACCGGCAGGACGACCCCTCGGTGCTGCCCCGCGCGATCGCCTCGCGCGCCGCGTTCGAGAACGCCATGGCCCTCGACATCGCGATGGGCGGCTCCACCAACACGATCCTGCACCTGCTCGCCGCCGCCCAGGAGGCCGAGCTGGACTTCGACATGCGGGCCATCGACGCGGTCTCCCGCCGGGTGCCCTGCCTCTCCAAGGTCGCGCCCAACGGCTCGTACTACATGGAGGACGTGCACCGCGCCGGCGGCATCCCCGCCATCCTCGGCGAGCTGTACCGCGGCGGCCTGCTCAACGAGGGCGTCAGCACCGTCCACTCCGACTCGCTCGCCGAGTGGCTGAAGACCTGGGACGTGCGCGGCGGCTCCCCGTCCGCCGAGGCCGTCGAGCTGTGGCACGCGGCCCCCGGCTGCGTCCGCTCCGCCGAGGCCTTCTCGCAGTCCGAGCGCTGGGAGTCGCTGGACACGGACGCCGCCAAGGGCTGCATCCGCAGCGTCGAGCACGCCTACTCGGTCGAGGGCGGCCTCGCCGTGCTGTACGGCAACCTCGCCGAGGACGGCTGCATCGTGAAGACCGCCGGCGTCGACGAGTCCATCTGGACCTTCAGCGGCCCCGCGGTCGTCGTCGAGTCCCAGGAGGACGCCGTCGAGGCCATCCTCGCCAAGCGGGTCAAGGAGGGCGACGTCGTCGTCATCCGCTACGAGGGCCCCAAGGGCGGTCCGGGCATGCAGGAGATGCTCTACCCGACCTCCTTCCTCAAGGGCCGGGGTCTCGGCAAGGCC
Organism: Kitasatospora sp. NPDC004240; assembly: GCF_053603215.1. Classification (NCBI taxonomy): domain Bacteria; kingdom Bacillati; phylum Actinomycetota; class Actinomycetes; order Kitasatosporales; family Streptomycetaceae; genus Kitasatospora; species Kitasatospora sp. NPDC004240. The sequence continues at coordinate 37,639 of NZ_JBSGFD010000035.1, forward strand.
TGCGCCCTGGTGACCGACGGCCGCTTCTCCGGCGGCACCTCGGGCCTGTCCATCGGCCACGCCTCCCCGGAGGCCGCCTCCGGCGGCACCATCGCGCTGGTCGAGGACGGCGACACCATCGCCATCGACATCCCCGGCCGGACGATCTCCCTGGAGGTCCCGCAGGACGAGCTCGACCGGCGCCGCGCCGCCCTGGAGGCCGGTACCGGCTACCGGCCGAAGAACCGCGACCGCCAGGTCAGCCAGGCGCTGCGCGCCTACGCGGCCATGGCCACCTCGGCCGACAAGGGCGCCGTCCGCGACGTCAGCAAGCTCGGCTGAGCCCGCCGCACACCCCCCGGAGCCGTCCCGCCTGGCGGGACGGCTCCGCCGCGTTCCGGGGGCAGCGGGTGATAATCGGACCCGTGAGCGAGCACCCCACCCCCGCCCCCGCCTCCAGCGCCTCCCCTGCCCCCGGCCCCTCCGGCGCCCCCGAACCGGAGCCGATCCGCTGGTTCGGCACCAGCTGGGTCGAGCGCGGCGGCGACTACCGGCTGCGTCGTGTCCTGGTCCCGGTCGGGGCCCTGCTGGCCACCGCCGCCGGGGCGTTCCTGCTGCGTCTCGCCGTGGGCGGGGTCCAGCTCTCCGAGGCCGGCGGCTTCGTCGACGGCCTGCTGATCGCGGCCGTCGCCATCTGCTCCTGCCTGGCCGGCCTGCGCACCTGGAAGGTGTTCACCGAGGGCAAGGAGCAGCTGACCGGCTGGATGGCCGAGGACAAGTCGCTCGGCGCGGTCTGGCTGATCGGCGGTGTCGGCGCGCTCTTCGCGTACTTCCTGCGCAGCCTCACCGAGGCCCCGGGCGAATCGCTCAAGCGCGCCGCGTACGACCGGGCGCTCGCCCGGCACGGACGGCGCCGGACCGGCCGCGGCGGCCGGCCCGGCACCGGGGCGACCGGTGCGGGCACGGCCGGTGCCGGGGCGTCCGGCCGGGCGAAGAAGCGTCGCTGACGGCGGTCAGCTGCGGCTGGCCGTGCCGCAGTCCTCGCCCTCCGGCAGGTCCTTGGAGCGGTCGTACGGGTCCCGGGTGGGCCCGGTCTGCCCGGGGTTCGGCGCGGTGGGGGCGAACTGGTCGAACTGCGGGTGGTAGAAGCCGTCCGTGGTGCCGCACTCGCTGTTGCTGGAGCGGGACAGCGACTGCTCGAAGACGATCTTCTTCGGGTCGACCCGGTACTTCGCGGGGTCGTAGAAGCGGAAGGTCTCCGTCCGTCGCACGATGGTCCGGGCCGTCCAGGTGTCCCCGGGCACGTCGGCCACCGTGGTCACCAGGCCGACCGGCTTGACCGCCCCGTCCGTGGCGGCCGCCGGCGCGGCCGGCCGGCTCGCCGAGGGCTTCGGCGCGGCGGCCCGCTTGGCCGCCTCCGGGCCCGGGCGCAGGGCGTAGACGTAGGTGAAGTCGGTGTGCACCCGCACGCCCCGCTCACCGTCGCTCTCGATCCGCATCGAGCCCTGGACCTTGACCACCTCGGTCGCCGGGATGGCGTCGCGCGGGTCGAAGCGGCTGAACCAGTTGGTCGGGTCGCTCTTCTCCGACGGCGCGGCGAGCGCGGCCGTGACGACGGCCCGCTCCTCGGTGCCCAGCATGGCCAGCGCGGCCTCCGGGCGGCCGCCGGCGATCACCTTCGGATCCAGGTTGGCGGCCGTCAGGTAGTCCTTCACCAGCCGCAGCTGCGCCGCCACCTCCTCGGCGCTGAACGTGCCGATGGCCTGCGCCTGCGGCAGGACGAACGCCTCGGCGCCGGTCGGCCAGCCCTCGGCCGGGGAGCCCGCCCACGGGTGGGCCACGGTCGGCTGCTTCGGGTCGACCTGAGGCGGGGCCGTGGTCGGCCGGGCCGTCTCGGGCGCCTCGGTGACCACCGGGGCCGAGCGCCGGGAGGAGGAGTCGGAGCCGTCGCGCCCGGTCCAGTTCCGCAGCTGGTCGACGTTGAGCGCGGCGAGCACCAGGGCGATGGCGAGGGCCACGAACAGCGGGGTGCGCCACTCGAACCGGCGGCGGGGGCGGGGGTTGCCCCACGGGTCCACCGGCCGGGGCTTTCGGGCGAATCGTTTCGGCTTGGGGCCGTCGTTCACCGAGCGCCGACCGCCCGGATCCACCGGCGGGGTGTGCTTCCAGCGGGCGCTGAGCATCCGGGTACGGGCGGTCTGCTCCTTCACGCTGGCGCCGCGGATGAAATCGTCGTCCAGGACGAGGTCGGCGAACGGGTCCTTCCCGCCCGGCCCGGACGGGTCGGAACCGCCCGGTTCCCCGCCCTCGGAGGGGCGAGGCTGTGGATCTTCGGCTATCGGCATCGAGCCAGTATGTCGAGGGGGTGTGACGGTCGGCCGATCGGGGGCGGACCGGACGGTGAACGCCGGTGCGGTCCGTACCGATCGTCCCCGATTCGTCCGGTCGGGGGCCGCCCCCGGCGCTCTCCCGGCCCCTTTCGCGGTCCTTCCCGTCGACCCTTCCCGTCACCCCTTCTCGCGGGCGCGCTTCACCGACCCCACCACCCCCGCCACGGCCAGCAGCACGCCGGCCGGCAGCAGCGACAGGAAGAACGCGCCGAGCAGGCTGGCGTCCCCCAGCACCGTCTGCGCCAGCGTGTTCAGCAGCAGCAGACCCCCAGCCGCCGGCAGCGCCGACTGCCACGGGTGCTCCGCCGCCCAGCGCCGCAGCTTGCGGTCGGTGGTGTCGCGGCGCAACTGCCCGCCCACCGTGCCGACCAGGAAGAAGAAGAACAGCGCCCAGCCGGCCGGACCGGCCAGCATGCTCAGCGACCAGTCCCCGGTGACCAGTTCGATCCCCAGGGACGTCGCACCCACCACCGCACCGACTCCCGCGGCCGTTCGCCACGGTCCCACCGTCGCGGAGGCGACGGCGAGCTGCCGGTTCTCACGTCGGGACATGTCTCCGTGTGCCATGTCTCCACGGTGCGCCTCCGCGCGGTGCGGGGCCATAGGGGACAACCCGGAGTTTCCCCCGAGTGGCGGACCGGGGTCGGTCAGTGCGCGGGGCGGACCCCGGTGAGCCGGGACGCCTCCTCGGCGAGGAGCGGCGCGAGCTCCGGGTAGACGTACACCGAACGGTGCAGCCGGGCCGGCCGACGACACCCGCCGGTGTACGACAGGGTGTCCGCATCGGGACGACGCGGTCGTCCCCGCCCCCTCCGTAGGTTCTGGATCACAAGAACGACACCGAGGAGGACGGCATGACGGCGACGAACACGGCTCCGGCCGCGGGGGTACGGGCTCCGCTCACCCTGATCGGCATCGGGGCCCTGGCGATGGCCGCGGTGGAGACGCTCAACCCGGAGTACGACCTGGTGAGCGAGACCCTCAGCCGGTACGTGCACGGCACGGCGGGCTGGCTGCTCCCGGCGGCGCTGCTGGCCGTCGGCGCCGCCTCCGCCGTCCTCGCGGTACGGCTCGGCGCCGGGACCCGGCGGGCGGGCCGGGTGGCGCTCCTGGTGTGGGCGGTCGGCATCCTGGTCGCGGCCGTCTTCCCGGCGGACCCGCCCGGCCGTTGGAGCCGCCCCTCTCTCTCGGAACTCGTCCACGGCAACGCCGCCTTCCTCGCCTTCGCCGCCCTGCCGACCGCTGCCGTGCTGCTCCGCAGGACGCTCGCGGCCCGGCGGCCCGGGCTGCGTACGGCTCTGAACGCCCTCACCGTGGCCTCGGTCGCGGCCACGGCGGCGCTCGCGGTCTTCCTGATCGACGTGATGGACGGTGGCCCCTCGCTGGGACTGGGCGGTGCCCCCACGCTCGTCGGTCTCGTCGAACGCCTGGTACTCGCCGCCGACTTCGGATGGGTCGCGCTCGCCGTATCGGCGGCGGGCACCCGCAACGAGCAGGGGCGGGACCGTCGTGCATGATCTGCGCATGGACCGACTCGCCGTCCCTGCCGGTCTCCGCGCGGTGCGACCCGCCGACTGGCTCCTCGCGGCCGGCACCGCCGTCGCCGTCCTGGCCGCCACCGCCCGCCTCGACGGCCGGCTGGATGCCGCAGGAACTCTGCCGCTCGCCCTGTGGCTGGGCCCGCTCCTTCTGGCGCGCCGTCGGTGGCCGCTCGCCGTGCTGCTGCTGAGCGTGCAGGCCGTCGTCGTGTTCCGCACCTCCGGCCTCACCGACGTGGGCTGGGTGTGGCCGGTCTCCGCCGCGTACGCCACCCTGGCCGCCGACGACCGGCCCGGCCGCCCCGGCCTCCCCTGGGCGGCCGGGGTCGGTCTGGCAGAACTGGCCTTCGCCGCGACCTGGGAGACGACGGCCGCCGGCGCCACCCCTCGCGAGGTCCTCGGCTCCCTGGGCGCCGAGGCCCTCTGGCTCGCGGTGCTCCTCGCCGCCGCCACCGCCTACCGCAACCGCCTGCGCTGGCGCGCCGAACTCGACGAGCGCCTTCTGCGGGCCGCGCGGGAACGGGACCTGGAGGCCGGCCGGCGGATCGCGGAGGCCCGCCTGGACATCGCCCGAGAACTGCACGACGTCGTCGGGCACACCCTCACTGTCGTCGGGCTTCAGCTCCGGGTCGCGGCCGAGGCCCTGGACGACTCCCCGCAAGAGGCGCGCAATGCCCTCACCACCGCGCAGCAGGTCCGCACCGAGGCCCTACGGGATCTCCGCGCGCTCGTCCACGTGCTGCGCGCGCCGGGGGAGGCCCCGGAAGATCCCGTGGCCGGGGTCTTCGAGATCGCGGCGCTCGTCGACCGTATGCGGTCGACGGAGCTGGACATCCGGCTGGAGACATCCGGCGACCTCGCCGCCGTCCCCGCACCGGTCTCCCTCGCGGTCCACCGGATCGTCCAGGAGGCCCTCACCAACACGGTCCGCCACGCAGGGGCGTCACGGGCCGAGGTCGGCATCCGGTGCGGCGACGGGCAGGTGGAGGTGAGCGTCACCGACGACGGCCGGACATCGGCACAGCCACCGGGGACGGCCGGGCACGGCGTGCGCGGGATGGACGAACGGGTCCGGGCGCTCGGCGGAGACTTCTCCGCCGGACCGCACGGAAAGGGCGACGGATGGCTCGTGCGGGCCGCCATCCCTGTGCCAGGCTTCCGCCCATGACGATCAAGGTGCTCCTCGCCGACGACCAGGCCCTGGTACGGGCGGGATTCAGCAGTCTCCTCGCCCGCGCGGAGGACATCGAGGTCGTCGGCGAGGCGGGCACGGGCGACGAGGCGGTCCGTGCGGCTCGCGCCGTCCGCCCCGACGTCGTCCTCATGGACATCCGCATGCCCGGCACGGACGGCCTCACCGCCACCCGCACGATCACCGAGGACCCCGAACTGGCGGACTGCCGCGTCATCGTTCTCACCACCTTCGAGACCGACGAGTACGTCTTCGCGGCCCTGCGTGCGGGCGCGAGTGGCTTCCTCACCAAGGAGACCGAACCGGACGACCTGCGCCAGGCCGTCCGGGCGGTGGCGGCCGGCGACGCGCTGCTCTCGCCGAGCGTGACCCGACGGGTGATCGAGCAGTTCGCGCACCGCCCGGCAGCCCCCACCGACACCGCCGAACAGCTCGCCGTGCTCACCGCGCGGGAAGTCGAGGTGACCCGCCTGATCGCGACCGGCCTGTCCAACGACCAGATCGCCTCACAGCTCTTCATCAGCCCGCTCACCGCCAAGACCCACGTCACCCGCGCGATCGCCAAGCTCGGCGTCCGCGACCGCGCCCAACTGGTCATCCTCGCCTACGAGACGGGCCTGGTCCTCGCCGGCGGCCAGCGAAGCCCGGAGCAGGGACCATCGAACAGGACCGGACCGAGGCGCCTCCCGAGGTGATGAACATCCCGTAGGGGGCGCGCGGTGCCAGGCGGCATCGCGGACCTGGCAGCCGCGAAGTACCTCCGGCGGGTCGGTGATCAGTTCCATCCCGACTGTCCGGCCGTGGCCGGTGGCAGGCACTTGCGGGCGAGCGCGGGGAGTGCGCCTCCGTGCAGGGGCGCGGAGGCGAAGTGGCGTCGCGGTGCTCGGTTTCCGCCGCCCCCGCCGAGCGGTGGCTCGGCGGGGGCGGCCGATCTCGGCAGCGGGGGACGTGGGCCTGGCCGCTCCGTGAGGGAACGGCGACGGCCGGGCCGGTCCAGGGTCAGCGGACTACGGTGCCGGGGTCGTCCAGCCAGACGGTTTGCCCGCCGTCCGGGGCGATGGTCACGCCGAACCGGCAGAGGTCCGGCTTGCCTTCCTCCAGCCACCACAGGCGGGCCGCTGTGATCTCGGCCCAGAGTCGGCGGGGACCGGTCTGGTGAACGGCGTCTTCGGCGTCCCACCCGCTGTACCGGACGGACGCCCATGATCCCGCGCCGTCCGAGAGCTGCATCCGGTACGTGCCGTGCGGGTCGGCGTCGTCCCAGAGGTGTTCGTATCGGACGCCGGGCACCTGGACGCCGATGGCGAACGCGGCGTTCACGTCCTCCAGCGCCAGGTCCGGGTCCATCGGGGATGCGCTGCGGTACTCGGGAGCGCTGGCCGGGCCGGTCACGCGGTGCGGTCGCTGGGCCCGCATCCACATGAAGCTGACGTCGCCGACGAACCGGCCGTGCGACGGGTCGCCGCGCTCGCCGACCACCAGGCGCAGGAGTCCGGCGTTGGCGTACGGAGTGCCCCACGGGGTGACGATCACACCCCCGGGGCGGGTCTGTTCCAGCCACGCGAGCGGCACGCGCTGAACGGCTGCCGTCGAGTGGACACGGTCGTACGGCACACCCGACGGCCAGCCGGTGAGCCCGTCGCCGACGGCGCGTGTCGGGAAGAACCCGGCTTTCGTGAGCCGGTCCGCAGCCTCGGCGGCCACGGCCGGGTCGACCTCGATGGTGGTCACCCGTTCGTCACCAAGTCGGCTGCACAGCAAGGCACTCGTCCAACCCGTTCCGGTGCCGATGTCGAGAACGGCGTGTCCGTCGCTCACGTCCAGGTGCCGGAGCATGGACGCCACCAGGGACGGCATGGACGCCGAAGAGGTTGCCGTGCCGGGCCCGTCGTCGGTTCCGTCGTCCACCTGCGTGACCACCACCCCGTTGGCGTTCACCAGCGTCCACCAGTCCGCCGGGTGGTCGGCCCGGGTGATCCGGCGGTAGCCGGTAGGGGCGTCGCTGTCGGGGGTCCACACGGTGTCCGGGATGAAGGCAGAGCGCGGGGCGCGCTCGAACGCCCCCCGCCACTCCGCGCCCAGCGCGCCCGCCTCGGTCAGTTCGGCGAGCAACTGCGCGTAGTTGTCCATGAGCTGTCGCTCACTTGCCCGGGGCGGGCGGGATGGGCTTGTTCCACTGCCCGTCCGATTCCTTCGGGGACTGCTGCTTGTCCCCGGAGCTTCCGCCCTTGCCGTCGCCGTGCTTGCCCATGGCGGGTTCCTCTCGGTCGGTGGTGCCGGTCAGTTGGCGTGCGGGGTCACCGGGGTGTCCGGCGGCATCGGGCCGGGGCCGGGCGGCTTGTTGGGTCCGGGTGTCGGGGTGCTCATACTGGCGCCTCCTCGCACTGCGGGGTTCCGGGTCACCGGCTGGTGTCCGGGCCGTTCGGTGTGGCGGAGTAGTCGCGCGCTCAACTCCCCACGTACGACGTAGAGTCCGTCGCTCGGCAGGGCGGGCGTCACGCCGGAGTCGGCGAACATGCGAGCGACGAGCCGCCGAGAATCGCCGTCGACAAGCCGCCCGGTCAATCGGGCGTACTCCGTGAGCGCGTCGGCCAGCGCGCGGGCCGTGCGGGCGCTACATCCGCCGATGTGGACGTGGGCACCATCGGGCAGGCCACTGGCCGCGTAGACCGGTGAGAGGCTGATCAGCGGCGGCAGGCCCGAGACCCTGATAGCCGTCTCCAGTGCTTCGGCAGCCTCCTCCGCCTCCGCGCGGAAGTGTCGCAGTCGCTCCGCCTCTGTCTCCAGCTCGGTCATGCGATGCCGCTTCCCTCCGTAATGTGACGCATCGTCACAAGAAAGGTAGGGCGACAGGGGCGGCGAACTCGCCGGTGATTCTCAATGATTCTCGCGCAGTGCGTGACTGGCTCGGATGATCACCCGGTGAGCCTCTGGTCCGTACACGGCGCTGGCCGCCAACGCATCCCATGCCCGCCGGTGGAGCGCCACGTCTGCCGGGTCATCGAGCCACATCTCGGCATGCCAGGACTCAGTGATCACAAGCGCATCGTCGTGAATGGAGAAGCCGACGCCTGCCGGTACGTTCAGCGGGGCCCCGAAGGGGATGATCCCTAGCTGAACATGCCCCGCAGTGAGCCAGGGAACGAGACGTTCCAGCTGGTCGGCGTGCGCTGCGGACGGGCAGAGTCGAGAGACCAACGCGCCTTCCCAGACGAGAAAGTGAAACGACCGGCGGCGGTCCTTCAGCACCTGCTGTCGCTCGATACGGGCGGCCACGGCAGCATCGACGTCGCTGATGGAAGGGTGAACGGCCGTGTAGCGCGACAGCACTCCCCGTGCGTAACCAGCGGTCTGCAACAGCCCTGGGATCAGCGTCGGATCGAACGATCGGCGAACGCTCGTCCGCCTGGCCTGCGCGGCGTGCGCCTCCTGCACCGGCAGGTACCCACCGGCAAGCTGCCGTCGCCAGGATCGGTACTGCGTCTCCACGGTCCGCAGGCGGCCTTGCAGCTCGGCCGTAGCGTCCGGTCTGCCTATGGCCTCGGCCCACGCTCGGACGTCGGCCATGGTCGGCGTCTGCTTGCCGTTCTCCAGTTTGCTGATCTTGGACTGAGGCCAGCCCAGACGGACAGCCAGCGCACGGCCCGAAAGGCCGCTCTCGTTGCGAAGCTCCCGCATTCGGGCACCGAGAGCGGCCCTTGCCTGTTGGTGGTCGGTGCTCACATGGCGGAAGGTACCTGAGACAGGAACGCGCCGTAGGGGGTCGCGTGGTGCCAGGCGGCATCGCGGATCTGGCAGGCGCGGAGCACCTCCAGCGGGTCGGTGATCAGTTCCATCCCGACCGTCCGTTCCCCCTCGAAGTGGAATCGGGCGACGGTCCGCGAGTCGAACAGCCAGAAGTCCGAGAGCCCGCCCAAACCGGCTGCCTCCGCGTCCGAGCGCCACATGCAGCGGATGTCCTCACCGGCTGCGACGTTCGTCCTGGCGCAGGCCAGCAGGTAGCGCTGCCCCTCGGTCGGCGGGTTGTCGACCAGGCGGACCCGCTCGAACCGCTTGCCGTTGCTGATCATTCGACGCACGTTGTCGAACCACGGGTGCCCGACTTCTCCGGCAGTGTCGCCGGTGCGCAGAAACTCGGCATAGGACGGCATCTGCTTGTCGGACAGGTAGCCGGTTCGGGTCTCCAGCCGCCAAGCGGTGTGCTCGAATCCGTCGTTGATGAACTCGGTGATCTTCTGCTGAGGAACGAACTCCGGCACTTTGGTCGCCCCCTTGGGCGCGAACCTCACCAGCAACTCGCGCGGCACCACGACGAATCCCTCGCCGTCCGTGACGTACTTGAGCTGCGCCACGTCCTCCGGGTCGGTGACGGCGTACCCCTGCACCACCACCTCGCCGGTGTCCACGTCCTCGTACAGCGTGGGGCAGTCGCCGACACCGGAAGTGCTTCCGATGACTCGCAGTCGCCTTGCCACGGCGGTTCCCTTCGTCGTACGGACTCGACCTATCAGCATGGCTCTCGCCGCTCCTGCTGTCAGGGGTTCATGCGGGTTCCCAAAAGCAGAGATGCCCCGTTCTGCCCAGCGAGGGGCAGAACGGGGGCGTGGGGCCGCTCAGAGGTTCCGGTACGGCGCGTGGTGCCAGGGCGGGGAGCGCGCCTCCGTGCAGGGGGCGAGGAGGCGAAGTGGCGTCGCGGTGCTCGGTTTTCGCCGCCCCGCCGAGCGGTGGCTCGGCGGGGGCGGGGTGGGTCAGGGGGTGGTGAGGTGGTCGAATTCGCCGGCCTTGGCGCCGTGGAGGAAGGCGGCGAACTTGGCGGGGGTGGTGCGGATGATGATGTCGCCGTCGTCGGACTCGCGGAGTTCGATCAGCCCGTCGACCGTGCGCACCTCGACGCAGTCGGCGTTCGCGCCGGAGTAGCTGGACTTCTGCCATGCGGGGCTAGCCATGCCTGCTCTCCTTGCTCTTCCTTGATGAACCGGATCAAGCGTCGCGACTTCCCACTGCCGCGCGGGTCCATCCGGTGCCCTCGCTCGGTGAGCGAGGGCACCGTCGGCTATTGGGCAGGGTCGGCGTGGTGGTCGAATTCGCCGGCTTTGGCGCCGTGGAGGAAGGCGGCGAACTTGGCGGGGGTGGTGCGGATGATGACGTGGCCGTCGTCGGACTCGCGGAGTTCGATCAGCCCGTCGACGGTACGCACCTCGACGCAGTCGTCGTGCGCCCCGGAGTAGCTGGACTTCTGCCACGCGGCGCTAGTCATGCTTGCCCTCCATTTCCTTCCTCAGAGCTCGGATGAACTCCTGGGACTCCTCCACCGAGAGAGCAGCCGCCCCCATCTGGGTGAGGATGGCCCGGAACCTCGCAACATGGACTGGGGCGTCGAGGAGTTTGATTCCGAAGCCTGTGTCCGTCTGCACCGTGTCCAGATCTGGAAGTGGACCTTCGGCGTAGGTGAAGTTGTCGATCGGACTTGGCAGGCCGATCCCGTCGAACGGGAGGACCCGGATCGAGATTCCGGGAGCCTCGGAGTCCTCGACGAGAGCGTTGAGCTGTTCGGCCCGCACCTTTGGACCGCTGAACTGCATTCGTAGCGCCGCCTCGTGGATGAACGCGGTGTATGGCGTCGTGCCAGACCGGACGAGGTGCTGACGCTGGATGCGGAAAGCCGTTCTGAGGTCGATCTCGGTCTGCGGCGGGGATGGATAGGCCTGTGCGAAGACGGCGGAGGCATACGCGTTGGTCTGAAGCAGCCCCGGAATGAAAGTGATCGTGTAGGTCGAGAGCCGTTGCGCGTCGCTCTCAAGCTCGGCTACCTCAAGGAAGTCCGTCGCCAAGGATCCGCGGTACTCCTCCCACCAGCCGACCTGCCCTTTGTCGATGATGATGTCGGCGAGGGCGTCGATCAGAGGCTCGTTGACGCACAGGCATGTTGCGGCGATCGTGCGCAGGCGTTCCACGCTGACGCCGCTCTTCCCGTTCTCCATCTGGGTCACCTGGGCAGGAGTCACCCCGAGCGTGCGGGCGAGTTGGCTTCCGCCGAAGCCTGCCTGCTCTCGCATCCGCCGTAGCTCAGCACCGAGGCGGCGCTGACGCAGCGTCGGGTTCGGGCGGTTGGCCATGGTGTCCTCTCTCTGCGGGCTGAGGTCAGTGTGCCGCGCAGGCCGTGTGGGGGTCCATTTGAGGGCGGGCGCAGGCGACGTCCCTCCGGAGGGGGAACTCGCGCGTAGTCGGCTTAAAACTCAGCCAGCGTGCGCTATGGTCTACATCACAGCGATCGGACGGATCGTCAGTAACGCCTGTTTCCAAGGCAGTAGGCGCCTGCTGCCCATCTCGCACCGCAGAGCAGCCGACGCGGCACGCACCAGTCCCGCCCCCGGCTTGGCTCACGGCGACGTATCCGCCACCACTTGTCTCCCTCACCACGCCACTGACCTCGCACGGAGGTTCCTCATGTGCACCTTCAGCACGCCCGCGCCCGCGCCCGCGCCCGCGCCCTCGCGCTCCGCCCCGCCGCCCGACTGGTCGGCCGCCCGGGAGGAGCTGCGGGCCGTCATGACCCTCGCCGGCTGGCCCGACGACCTCATCCGCGACGCTGAACTCGCTCTCTGCGAGCTGTTCGTCAACGCCTGGCGCCACGGCCACAGCCCCGCCCCCGTCGTCGTGGTCACCCTGCTCGCCGACCACACCCTGCGGGTCTGCGTCGCCGACGACAGCCCCGACCTGCCCGAGCCCCGCCGCTCCGCCGACCCGTACGAGCTCTCCGGCCGGGGCCTGCACCTGGTCCGTTCCCTCACCGACCGGTTCGGCGCCGACCCGCGCGAGCGCGGTAAGGGCAAGCGCGTCTGGTTCGAGCTGGACGCCGCCGCGTGAGCGCCGTCCGCCGCGAGCCGATCGCCCCGGACGACCCCCGGATGCGCGACTACACCGATGCCCAGGTCACCGTCCTGCTGCGCGAACTCCACGAACGGGGACGCCCGTTCGGCCTCCGGTGGGGCTCGGCGACCACCGTCAACGGGGCCGTCGACGGCCGCCTCCTCGTCGACTTCGGCAACGCCCCGCTCGCCACCCTCCTCAACCTCCTCCACCTGCTCCGCGACACCGAAGGAGGTCCGGCATGGGAGTCGTGATCCCCCTCGCCGCCGCCGACGCGGCCCACGCCGAACGCACGACCGTCTCCTACCTCACGGTCGAGAGCGTGCCCGACGCCGCCGTCCAGCTCCGGCTGGCCGTCGACCTCGACGTCCACGCCGGGCCCGGCGAGCAGCTCGCCCTGCCGCTCACCCGCGACCAGGCCGAGGAACTGCTGCACACCCTCGCCGCCCACCTCGGCCACCGGGCCCTCCGGGTGGGCCGATGAGGTCCGGTACGGCGAGCTTCCTGGCCGGCGCCGCCCTGCTCGCCCTGCTGGCCCTCGCCCTCCTCACCGTCGCCCTCGGCGTCCTCGCCGCCCTCCGCATGCCCCGTCCCGACGACCCCCGCCCCGACGACCCGCAGGCCGCCCGCGCACCGCGGGCCGAGGCGCCGCCGCCCATCACCCGCCACGGCCGCTGGGAGCTGCGACAGCTCCCGGACGGGACGAGCGAGTACGCCTGGATCGCCCGCCAGGCCCGCAGCTTCGGCCCCGAGACCACCTCCGGCCCCCGGCCCGACCAGCACCACCGCACACCTGTCTGACCCGGCGACCGGGCCCCCGCCCGCCGTCGCGCGGGCGGGGCCGTCGCCCACCCCGGCCGCGGCCTTCCGCAGGGTGGACGGTTCCGCCGAGGGGTGCGGCGACGGTGCGAGGATGGCCGCAGTACCGGACGAAGGAGCGGCCATGAGCAGCAGCGGAGCACACGGACAGAAGATCGCCTTCCTCGGCACCGGCAAGATCGGCGAAGCCCTGCTCTCCGGTCTGCTGCGGGCCGGCAAGGACCCCGCCGACGTGCTGGTCACCGCCCGCCGCCCGGAGCGCGCCGTCGAACTGGCGGCGAAGTACGGGGTCACCGCGGTCGACAACGCCGAGGCCGCCAAGCTCGCCGACACCCTGATCCTGGCCGTGAAGCCGCAGGACATGGGCACCCTGCTCGACGAACTCGCCCCGCACATCAGCCCGGACCGGCTGGTCATCTCGGCGGCCGCCGGCATCCCGACCGCCTGGTTCGAGGCCCGGCTGGCGGCCGGCACCCCGGTCGTCCGGGTGATGCCCAACACGCCCGTCCTGGTGGACGAGGGGATGAGCGTGATCTCCGGCGGCTCGCACGCCGCCGAGGCGCACCTGGAGCGCGCGGAGGAGATCTTCAGCTCGGTCGGCAAGGCGCTGCGGCTGCCCGAGTCCCAGCAGGACGCGGCCACCGCGCTCTCCGGCTCCGGCCCCGCGTACTTCTACTTCCTGGTCGAGGCGATGACCGACGCGGGCATCCTGCTCGGCCTGCCCCGGCACGTGGCGCACGACCTGATCGTGCAGTCGGCGATCGGTGCCTCGGTGATGCTGCGCGACTCCGGCGAGCACCCGGTGAAGCTGCGCGAGGCGGTCACCTCGCCGGCCGGCACCACCATCGCCGCCATTCGCGAACTGGAGAACCACGGGGTGCGGGCGGCCCTGCTGGGCGCCCTGGAGGCGGCCCGCGACCGCTCCCGGGAGCTGGCCTCCGGGGGCAAGTAGGGCAGGGCTTAGGCTCGTGCGATGTCCTACGAACTGGTGATCTTCGACAACGACGGTGTCCTGGTGGACAGCGAGCCGCTCTCCAACCGGCTGCTGGCCGAGTACCTGACCGAGCTCGGGTACCCGACCACGATCGAGGACTCGTACCGGGACTTCATGGGCACCGCCGCCCACCGGATCCACGACGTGATCGCCGAGCGCCACGGCGCCACCCTGCCGGAGGGCTTCGACGAGCTGTTCCACGGCCGGGTGTTCGCCGCCTTCGAGAGCGAGCTGACCGCCGTCCAGGGCGCCGACCGGCTGCTGAAGGACCTTCAGCAACGCTCCCTGCCGTACGGACTGGCCTCCTCGGCGCACCATGCCTGGATCCGGACGGCGCTGGACGTCACCGGGCTGCGCGGCTGGTTCCCCGAGGAGCGGATCTTCAGCGCCCAGGACGTCGGCGTCGGCAAGCCCGCGCCCGACCTGTTCCTGCACGCGGCCCGCGTCCTGGGCGCCGAGCCGGCCCGCTGCCTGGTGGTCGAGGACAGCGTCAACGGCGTGCTGGCCGCCCGCGCCGCCGGAATGGACGTGCTCGGGTACACCGCGCTGACCGACCCGGCGAAGCTCACCGCCGCCGGCGCCACCGGCCTGGTCGCCGACCTGGCCGAGGTGGGCCGCTTCCTCGCCGCCGCCGGGACGTCCTGACGCACCCGGGTCTGCGCGACCCCTTCCGCGACGCCGGGCCACCGCCTACGCTCCTCGCCACCGCGCCGTCCTACCGGGCGGTAGCGAGGAGCGCGCATGAGCACCGCGACACCGTCCCGCCCGGCCCCCGCCCTGCGCCGGGCCAGGGCCGCCCTCGCGGCCGGGTTCCTGCTGCAGGGCGCCACCTTCGCCCTGCTGGTCACCTGCATCCCCGAGCTCCAGGAGCGGTACGGGCTGGGCGACGACCTGCTGCCGGTGTTCCTGGCCGCCGTCCCGGTGCTCGCCGGGGTCGGCTCGGTGGGCTGCGAGCGGGTGGTGCGGCGCACCGGCGCCCGCGCGGTGCTGCGGGCCGTCCAGCCGGGGGTCTGCCTGGCCCTCGCGGCCGCCGGGATCGGCGGGACGCTCTGGCAACTCGCCCTCGCGCTGGGTGTGTTCGGCCTGCTGGTGGGGGCGCTGGACGCCGCGATGAACATGCTGGGGGTGGAGCTCCAGCAGCGCTACGGCCGCTCGATCATGATCGGCTTCCATGCCGCGTTCAGCCTCGGCGCGATCCTCGGCACCGCCGTCGCCGGCCTCGGCGCGCACTACGGGCTCGGCCTGCCCGTGCTGTTCGGCGGCTCGGTCGCGGTGATCGTGCCGCTCGCGGTGGCCGTCGGCACCCGGCTGCCCCGCCCCGCCCGCGATCAGGCCCGCGACCCCGCCCGCGATCAGGCCGGCCCCGAACCGGCCACCGCCAAGGGCCCGGCGTCCGTCCCCTGGCGGCCGCTGCTGCCGCTCTGCCTGGCGATGGCCTTCGCCTACATCGCCGACGCCTCGGTCTCCAACTACAGCGTCAAATACCTCACCGACACCCTGGGCAGCCCCGAGGACGTCGCCAAGCTCTCCTACCTCGGTTACATGGTCGCCATGCTGCTCGGCCGGACGGTCGGCGACCGCGCGGTGCGGCGGCTCGGCGCCGTCCCGGTGGTCCGGGCCGGGGCCGCGCTGGCCGCGCTGGGCTTCGCCACCGCCGCGATCGCGCCCGGCCCCGGGACGGGCATCGCCGGCTTCACCCTGCTCGGCCTGGGCATCTGCGCGATCATCCCGCAGGTGTTCGCGGCGGGCGGGCTGCTGATGCCGGCCGCCGCGGACACCGCGGTGGCCCGGCTCAACCTCTTCAACTACGTGGGCTTCCTGGTCGGTTCACCGCTGGTGGGGGCACTGGCCGGGCTCGGCTCGTACCGCTGGGCGCTGCTCGCCCCGATGCTGCTGGTGCTCGCCGTGCTGCCGCTGGCCGGCCGCTTCGCCCCGCAGCCCGTACGGCAGTCGCAGCCCGTACGGCAGTCGCCGCCGGGCACCGCGGACGGCCCCGGCCGCACCACCGCCGCCGGTGAAACCTCGCTCGGACAGGACCCGTTGCCCGGCACCTGAGGCCTCACCGAGTACGGTGGAGGCCATGCCCGAAGCCGAGCGTGACCACCCCTGCGGCCTCCACCTCTTCTGGGACGAGGCCCTCACGAGCTACGACTTCGGCCCCGGCCACCCGATGGACCCGACCCGGCTGGCGCTCACCATGCGCCTGGTGGAGTCGCTCGGGCTGGGCTCCGGGCCGGGCGTGACGGTGCGGTCCGCCCCGGCCGCCGGGGACTCCACCCTCGGCCTGGTGCACACCCGCGAGTACGTCGAGGCGGTCAAGCACGCCGCCGCGCACCCCGGCGAGGTCGACCTGAGACACGGCCTCGGCACCGACGACAACTGGTCCTTCCCCACCGTGCACTCCGCCTCCGCACTGATCGCCGGCCAGTCGGTGGCCGGCGCCGAGGCCGTCTGGCGGGGCGCGACGCCGCACGCCGTCAACTTCGCCGGCGGACTGCATCACGCCATGCCCGACCGGGCGTCCGGCTTCTGCGTCTACAACGACCCGGCCCTCGCCATCGCCCGGCTGCTGGAGCTCGGCGCCGAGCGCGTCGCCTACGTGGACGTGGACGTCCACCACGGCGACGGCGTCCAGGAGGCCTTCTGGAACGACCCGCGGGTGCTGACGATCTCGCTGCACGAGCACCCCGCCACGCTCTTCCCGCAGACCGGCTGGTCCACCGAGCACGGTGGCCCGGACGCCCCCGGCTCCGCCGCCAACCTGCCGCTGCCCGCGGGCACCGGCGACGCCGGCTGGCTGCGTGCCTTCCACGCCCTGGTGCCCGAGCTGCTGGCCGCGTTCCGCCCGCAGGTCCTGGTCACCCAGCACGGCGCCGACACCCACGTCGAGGACCCGCTCGCCCACCTCGCGGTCACCGTGGACGCCCAGCGGCTGGTCGCCGAGGACCTGCACGCCCTGGCCCACCGTTACGCGGACGGCCGCTGGCTGGCCCTCGGCGGCGGCGGGTACGCGGTGGTGGACGTCGTCCCGCGCAGCTGGACCCACCTGGTCGCGATCGCCGCCGGCCGGCCCGTCGACCCGGCCACGCAGACCCCGGAGGCCTGGCGCGCCGAGGTCCACCGGCTCACCCGCCGGCCCGCGCCGGGCCGGATGACCGACGGCGCCGAGCCCGCCTGGCGGGACTTCGAGGCCGGATACGACCCCGCCGACCGTCTTGACCAGGCGATTCTCGCCGCCCGCCGGGAGATCTTCCCGCACCACGGCCTGCTGGCCTGAAACCGCCCGTTTGCGTCGCGCGCCCCCGCACGGTGCGCAAACCCACTGATACAGACCGTCGACCGACTACGTACTGCAACGGGGGGATGCCGCACCGTACGAGGATTGCGCATCTCCCTCTTCCCACTGGTACCACCCATAACTACTCTGGGGATACACGTGTGCCGGTGGAGTCACCGGAGGGGAAGCCGGTGCCTTGCACACGGGTAAGGGTCGGGTGATGGTCATGAGTTCCGTCGAGCGCCCCCTGCAGGAGGTTGTCTTCCTGACCGTGGCGGAGGTCGCCGCGGTGATGCGGGTGTCCAAGATGACGGTGTACCGCCTGGTGCACAGCGGAGAGCTGCCGGCCATCAGGGTCGGCCGGTCCTTCCGGGTCCCGCAGCAGGCGGTGCACGAGTACCTCAAGGACTCCTACGTGCGGCTCGAGAGCGCGTAGGGTCCTGGTCGGGTCGGCGGGGTCCGGTATCGTCGGGCCCCGCCCCCGTTTGCCGCAGATTTCCCGCGAGTTTCCCGGCGCCGGGAGGCACGATTACGGCCCTGGCCGCTTCGACGGTAGGCTAGGCCCTCCGTCAGTCGTATGGACTCCGTCTCTCACGGGCGAGAGTCTCAGTGAGCGAGGGTTGTTCCGTGGGCTCTGTCATCAAGAAGCGTCGCAAGCGTATGGCCAAGAAGAAGCACCGCAAGCTTCTGAAGCGGACTCGCGTTCAGCGTCGCAACAAGAAGTAAGCGCCCCCGGCCGCGCCCTGCGCGCCCGGCGCTTCCACCGCCCGCCCAGGCCCTCCGCGGCCCGGGCGGGCGGTGTCGTTTCACGGCCCGTACGGGCGGCGCGGTACGGTGCACCCAAGGTCGCCCGGGCCGTACCCAAGGTCGTCCGGGCCGAGGAACGGGGTGCAGCACCGTGGGCATGGTCGTGCTCGTCACCGGCGTGGCCCGCCGGCTCGGGGCCCGCTTCGTCGCCGAGCTGCGCCGCCGCCCCGGGGTCGACCTGGTGATCGGCGTGGACGTCGAGGCGCCCGCACGGCCCCCGCAGGACCCGGACGGCCCCGCCGCCGGGTACCGCTTCCACCGGCTCGACCTGCGCCGCCCCGCGGTCTCCCGGCTGCTCGCCGAGTACCAGGTCGACACCGTCGTCCACCTCGCCGTCAGCGCCACCGGACTGGGCTCCACCAACCGCTCGGCGGTCAAGGAGGCCAACGTCATCGGCACCATGCAGCTGCTCGGTGCCTGCCAGAAGGCCCCCGGCGTCGCCCGCCTGGTGGTCAAGTCGACCACCGGGGTGTACGGCTCCGCCCCGCGCGACCCGGCCGTCTTCGCCGAGCGGACCCAGCCCAAGACCCTGCCCGGCGGCGGCTTCGCCAAGGACGCGGTGGAGGTCGAGGGCTACGTCCGCGGTTTCGCCCGGCGCCGTCCGGACGTGGCGGTCGCCGTGCTGCGCTTCGCCAACATCGTCGGGCCCGGCGCGGACACCCCGCTCAGCGAGTACTTCGCGCTGCCGGTGCTGCCCACCGTGCTCGGCTACGACCCGCGCCTGCAGTTCGTCCACGAGGACGACGCCGTGGAGGTGCTCTGCCGGGCGGCGCTGCCCGCCGAGCCGGACACCGTGAACACCGGTACCTTCAACGTGGCGGGCGAGGGCGTCCTGCTGCTCTCCCAGTGCGCCCGGCGGCTCGGCCGCCCGACCGTGCCGCTGCTGCTGCCGGCGATCAGCTGGGTGGCGGGGCTGGTCCGGCAGACCCGGATGGCCGACTTCTCGCCGGAACAGCTGCGGCTGTTGACCCACGGCCGGGTGGTGGACACCGCCCGGCTGCGCGACACCTTCGGCTACCGGCCGCGGTTCACCACCCCGGAGGCCTTCGCCGACTTCGCCGCCGCCCAGTCGCGCGGGCTGCTGCCGCCCGAGCGGCTGACCGCCCTCACCGACCGGCTGGCCGGCCTGCTCGGCCCGGAGCCCGCCTCCGGCCGCCCGCCCGGCGGGGGCGACCGCCCGCCCGGCGGGGACGGCCGCCCGCACGACCCGAACCTCCCGAACCGACCGAGGAGCTGATCCGCGATGAGTGCCGCAGCCGAGAGAGCGACGCGTGAGGCCAAGGTCATCCCGATCGAGTCCGCCCCCAGCTGGAGCGAGACCCCCGCGCCGGACGCGGCCGCGGACGCGGGCACCGGCGGGCAGCCCGCGAGCGGCCCGGCGGCCGGTGGCCCGGCGGGTGGTCCGGTCGGGGCCGTCGCGGAGAGCGTCGCGCAGGCCGTCGGCGGGGCGCTGGCCGGCCGGCTGGGCCCGGCGGCGACCCGGGTGCTCGGCAAGGGCTGGGAGGGCCGTGCGGCCGAGGGCCTGGCCTTCCTGCGCCGCCGGATCACCGGTGACTACGAGGTGGACGAGTTCGGCTTCGACCGCGAGCTGACCGAGGAGGTGCTGCTCTCGCTGCTGCGCCCGCTCGCCGAGAAGTACTTCCGGATCGAGGTGCGCGGGATCGAGAACATCCCGGCCGAGGGCGGCGCGCTGATCGTCGCCAACCACTCCGGGACGGTCCCGCTGGACGCCCTGATGACCCAGGTGGTGATCCACGACCACCACCCGAACCACCGGCACCTGCGGATGCTCGCCGCCGACCTGGTGTTCGTCCTGCCCGGGGTCAACGAGCTGGCCCGCAAGGCCGGGCACACGCTGGCCTGCAACGAGGACGCCCAGGCGCTGCTGGAGCGCGGCGAGGTGGTCGGCGTCTGGCCGGAGGGCTTCAAGGGCATCGGCAAGCCGTTCTCCGAGCGGTACAAGCTGCAGCGCTTCGGCCGCGGCGGGTTCGTCGCCTCGGCGCTGCGGGCCCGGGTGCCGATCGTGCCGTGCTCGATCGTCGGGGCCGAGGAGACCTACCCGATGATCGGCAACCTCAAGACCCTGGCCCGGCTGCTGGGCCTGCCGTACGTGCCGATCACGCCGACCTTCCCGTGGCTGGGGCCGCTCGGGGCGGTGCCGCTGCCGACCAAGTGGACCATCCAGTTCGGCGAGCCGATCGCCACGGACGGCTACCCGGCGGAGGCGGCGGACGACCCGGTGCTGGTCTTCGACCTGACCGACGAGGTGCGCGAGACCATCCAGCACACGCTCTACTCGCTGCTGGTGCAGCGGCGTTCGGTGTTCTTCTGAGCCCGTCGCCGCCCCCTGCCGAACGACCACGGGAGGCCCGACTCGCAGCGAGTCGGGCC